>CANCOG010000025.1 GCA_947379685.1 Flavipsychrobacter stenotrophus
CTAATCACTTCCCCGTGTACGCAGTTATGGGTGGCAGCATGGCCTTTGCCACAGACCTGCCACTGGAAAGTGTACCAGATAGTTTTATTGACCATCTGCCCAAGGACTGGAAATGGCAACCGGGTAGTGTTGACTTGCCCATCATTATCTCAACTCAGTTTCTGGACATTTATAATTACGTGTTTGCCCCCAGCCAGGGACTGCCGCAACTTTCGCAGTCTTCAGTAAAGTCGATTGCGATGCAGTTGAAGGCGGGCAGGGAGGGTGCTAATGAAACCTTTCTTGCACACGTCGTTGGCTTTTCTGACCGCATCAATTCTGTAATGGCGCCGCAGTCGTTTATCGATTATGGAAACAACAAGTATGGGAAACCCGGTTTGGCAACGGCGCCTTCGCAGCTCATATTAAAGACCCGCGATCCATCTGATACCAAATTTGCCTCCTACATTGAAGGACATAATTATACTACAAATGCGCAAAACCTTCGCTGGAGCAAGGTGAGGGCCATAGTTGAGGTGATTAGTACAGCTACAGGAGTCCTGGCCATCCTGCTAATGGGAATTGGTACTCTGGTATTTGTACTCTTTATTGAGCTTACGGTAGCCAAGGCGCAGCAATCGATCTCCTTATTGATGCAGATAGGGTATAGTCCCCGGTTCTTAAGCAGATTTATGTCAGGCCGTTTTTTGCCGCTGGTGTTAATTACCGTGTTCGTATCGGTAATCACTGCATGTGCAGCTCAAGTCGTTGCCTCAGTTTTGGTTAAAGACCAGGGCTTGCAACTGCCTTATGTACCCGGTTGGCCCGTGTGGGCTGCACTTGTTGTGAGCACCACTATATTGGTATTTTTGATTTCGAGGTCGGTGAGGGTGGCGATTAGTAAGGGGTAAGGATATAATAATCCGGGGCGAATTTCCTTTCAACGAACATCATCAAAAGGACACCGCTAACTTCAAATTATTTCGTGTGCGCCCACTTTAGCCCCCGAATATTTTAATCTTCAAAAAGAAATATCATACACAAAAAAAGAGGACACCTCCCGGTATCCTCTTGTCTATTATACAAAAATGTAGTGCTTAACTTTTCTTAAACTCCTTAGGCTTGTTAATAGTAAATACCCTGGAGATATTAAACCCATAACGCATTTCGCCCTTACCCCATGAGTCGGTAGTCTGACCGAGGATTACGCGTTCAGAGATACCCGATGAATTGGTAAAATGCAACTGGAATACGTGACCTCCGGTTTCAATGTCGAAACCAAGAGACAGTGAATTATAAGTTTTTGAACCCTGGTAATTATTGTCCTGTCCGGTAAAACGGTAGAAATACTCGCCCGTGAAAGCAACGCGCTTACTGAGCTTGATCCTGCCACCAACACCCAGGGAAATAATGTTATTGTCAAATTTGGTGCTGTCTACCAGGTTGCAATGCAATAACGAAGGCATAAGCTGCAACGAGAATAAGTCGTTGAACTTACGGGCGATCAGTATCTGGTGAAAATAGCACAAGCGGTTGGAGAGGTACCATTTGTCATCGGTGGTAGGCAACGTTGGAGTAGGAGTGGTCTGGATGGACATACCTCCTTCATAGCTCAAAGTAATGGGTGTGCCGTCCTTCTTCTGGCGCAGTATCTGCACCTTTACAAAGCCGTCATCTTCCTTACCCAGAACGTTGTGCCCAATGCCAACCATCAGAAATTTAGTAATTCCATAGTCAACGCCGAGCCGGGTGTTTGCCTGGTCAATACCAAAGAAGTTGCCGATACCCTGATTAAGGTTGCCGAAACGATGCGAGATACGCACATCAAGCACGCCCGCCCCCAGACTTTCAATAGTACTGCTATTGATGAGACGGGTAGTCTTAAATGTATAATTTACATCTTCCTTTTTAACGGGTTTTGTTTCCTTGTCTAGCTCATCCATCAGGTCGTCCTGAGCGAAAGACGCTGTGTAAGAGCAGGAAAATAAAGCGGCAAACAATAAAATTTTACGCATAAGCGGGATACTTTTTTGTCCTTCCTAATATATTCGGACTAGTTCTTAAATTATTTTTGAGTAAGTACTGCGTCTACAGTAACGCTGGCTTCTTTGGCCAATTTGTCGGCCACAACCCCAGGTATTTTAATGCCGTGTTTCTCAAGGTTTACCTGGAACTTTGCTTTAGCAGTTACGTCCTTACCCTTCACTACAATAGTGCCGGGAACGGAAACATCCTGAGTAACTCCGTGTATAGTGAGTTTGCCCGCTACCGTTGTGTTGTATGAACCATCTTTAGTAAGGTTCACATCACCCATGTTTGCGATCTTTCCCTTGAAGTCGGCCTTCGGGAATTTATCACTTTCCATGTAGTTCTCGTTAAAATGTTGCTGCATCAGTTCTTTTTCAAACTTGAAGCTCTTGACTAAGACCTGGAAAACGAATCCACCATCTTTCGAATCGAGGATAGATGCCACTTCATTATTAATGGCTTCAATTTTTTCAGGAGATTTAGGAGACGTAGCGTTGAAGGAAACCTTTCCGGTACGAGTCATATATTTCTGAGCGAATGCAGAACCTGATACAGTAAGTACAAGGGCTGCCAAGATTATTTTTTTCATAGTTCTGAATTGTTGTTTTAATTATTTTGAGCACCATGGTTTACCCATGAAAATATTTGTTTTTTCTGGCAGTCGGATAATTGACTGCTGGATATGGGGGGCATTGTACCCTGGGTAATGCGTATCTTAATTCGGTCAGTAATGGCACTGTCAGTAGCATATTTTGACATGTCGTATCCATTTTGGTGGGTCGTTGCGTCATGGCAGCCGGTCGACGCGCATTTTTCATTAATTGTCGCCTTCACACTTCCACTATAAGTTGCCGGATTGGTTGCTGTATCGCACAGGTCCACTGTAGTTACCGGGGCTGGGTACAGCTGGTCATATTTATCGTTATAGCAACCACTCATCGCCACAACCACGAAAACTAATAGGCTACTTACTGTTAAAAAACTTTTCATTCTTTATGTTTTTTTAATGAATTTTATCAGGACGTTATTTGATCACGCAGTCGGTAAGTGAGACGCCAGTTATTCCATTGCCAGAGCAAAAACCTTTCAAAGTTACGCTTTGACCTTTAGTGGCAGTAGCATTTTTTTCTCTCATGGCACATTGTATTCCAGTGGCCGGGTCCTGGGTCTGTAAAATTACCATGAGACCACCATCCTGGTTTTTATCCACTTCGCTTACAACGCCACTTACTTCGATTGCCTTATTCAGATATTTGGCGTCTGCTGCTTTTTCATCAGCTCCATACTCTTTTGCCAAGGCTTCTGAAGTTACCACTATCCCCTTTGCATCCTCAACTTTCGGGTGTGGTTTGAACCACATGTAGGTACCGGCACCTCCGGCAACCAGAGCCAGCAAAAGAACAACAAGAATTATTTTTTTGATCACAGTCAGCAAATTATAGAGCCAAAAATACAACTTAATATAGATAACGCAACTTACATGCCAGAAATCACAGAATTACTTATCTGCATTTGTTAATTCTGTAAACTATTGACCTGCCTGAACCACGGGTCTCGATGTCCGGTAGGCCGTCCCTTTAAACACCGCAACCTTCTCATTTTCTTCATTAAAGACAATTATATCGTAAAAAGAAGTTTTGTTCCCGGTATGGATTTCAGTTGCTTCAATAGTAAGAATTTCGCCACTTTTTGAAGCTTTAATGAAACTGATATGTACATCAAGCGCAACGCTGATACGCCCGTGCGAATTGCAGGCAAATGCAAACGCACTGTCGGCTGCAGAAAAAATGATACCCCCGTGCACTATACTAAAACCATTCAGCATGTCGTCGGTTATGGTAAAATGCAATTTGCAATAACCTTCCCGGAATTCATCAACAACTATACCCAGCCACCTGCTGAAACTATCTTTTTCCAGCATGGTTTTTAAAATAAGTTCGGTGTTTATCATGGTGTAAATGTACCTAATTGTATAAAGTGCTTTGTGGCCTCCGCATTATTTTATTATTTTGTAGTTATACATGTCTACTAAAGGTTTCTTTCGTTTTTTATTTATTTTGGGGTGCTTGTTTATTGTAGCTACCCTCGTGGCTGGTTTTATTGAACCTAAAGATGTTTCTATCTCCCGCAGCCTGGTCATACAGGCTCCTAAGGAAGTTGTGTTCGACCAGATGGTGCATTTCAAAAACTGGCCAAACTGGAGTCCGTGGGCCAGGCTCGATTCTACCATGAAAAATAGTTTCAGCGACAACGACGGGCAGCCCGGGAGTACGTTTCATTGGGTAGGCGATGAGCGCAAAACCGGCGAGGTGATCATAAAAAACATGGCGGTGAATGGCTCTGCCATCGATTTTCAGTTTGATCTCATTAAGCCGTCACAGAGTACATTTAAAGGTACACTAAAGGCTGAGGATAGTGCTGGTGCCACTAAAGCAACATTTGTTTTCACGACCCATTTCGATTATCCCTGGAATGCCATGGTCATTTTTATGAACCTGGACAAAACCCTGAGCAAGGACCTCATTAATGCGCTCGACAATATGAAGTTATTTGTGGAGAAAGGTGGGCAATTCAAAAAATAAGGATTGGACTTTCGGCCCAATGTGTCCTTGTAAATCAAGGATAAATATAATGTTGTAAATTATTTTTGTTACTATCGATGCTTTCCTGGCAAATCCCGTTTCGGTTTGCTTTTTCATTAATGTTTTATAATTTTATGGCAAATCCAGTTATATGAAAAAGGTTTTGCGCTTCGTGCTAATACTCGTTATTGCAATTATAGCAGCGGTTTGTATCCTTGGGCTGATAGAGCCTAATGATGTTACCGTAACCCGTTCTACATTAATAAAAGCCCCCAAAGAAGCTGTATTTGAACAGATCGTCATGTTTAAGAATTGGCCACACTGGAGTCCGTGGTATCAGATGGAACCAACTGTTGCGCTTACCTATTCGGGTACTGACGGTCAACCAGGAAGTTCCTATAATTGGGTTGGCAAGAAAACCGGCCAGGGCGAAATGAAAAATCTTGCAGTAAATGGAACAAAACTTGATTTCATGGTGAGCTTCCTCAAGCCATTTAAGAGTGAAGCCAAGGGGATACTTGAGGCAACCGATACCGCTGGCATGACAAAGGCTACCTGGACTTTCAGTTCACATTCACCTTTCCCCATGAACGCAATGATGGCGTTCATGAATATGGATAAAATGCTTGGAAAAGACTTTGAAAATGGTCTTGCGAACATGAAGGCATATGTCGAAGCAAATCCCAGCGTCAGCGCGGGTGCCGTTGAGATAAAAGAAGTGAATTTCCCAGCCCACGTGTACCAGGGGATTCGCAAGGTTATAGGATGGAATGAAATGGATAAATTCTTTGGCGACGCATATGGCGCCCTGGCGAAAGACTTGGGTCCTAAGATTTCCGGAGTTGCCGTAGACATTTGCTATAAGTGGGATACCGCATTGAAACAGGCTGATATGGTGGCTGCTTTTCCTGTAGCTGATACTACGACCAAAATCAAAGGCGCTGCTATTTTTAATGTAGGTGCGTCGAAAGCATACATGGCAGTTCATAAAGGAGGGTATGGCAATATGATGGTAGAACACAATGCACTAATGAAACATGTAATGGGTGCCGGAAAGACGATGACTCTTGCACTCGAAGAAATGGTCGTTGGCAAACCAGAACCCGACAGCACCAAGTGGGTGACCAATATTTACTACCTGGTAAATTAGTAGTTGACTTTAAATATCTTAATTGTTTAGCCACATCCGACAACGAGTGTGGCTAATTTTTTTGAGCCTTTTTTATGTAAATATTCGTAGCTGGGAATTACCAGTTAGTTAAAAACATCACACATCTTTGCAATAAACTTCGTTTCCAACCAAAACTATAAACATTTAACTATTTTTGCGGCATGCAAGCAACTTTAAGCGAACAGGAAGTAGTTCGCCGTGAAAAACTAATGGAATTAAGGGCAATGGGCATAGACCCGTTTCCGGCCCCGCTTTACGAAGTAACACATACTGCAGCGGGAATTAAACAGGATTTTACCCTGGAAAACGCTGATCAGTTCAAATCGGTTTCTATTGCCGGCAGAATAATGGGGGTGCGCGACATGGGCAAGGCTAATTTTGCTAAACTGCAGGATTCAACCGGCTACATTCAGCTATATGTAAAGCGCGATGACATTTGCGCAGGAGAAGACAAAAGTATGTTCGACGTGGTTTGGAAAAAACTGCTCGACATTGGTGATATTATTGGTGTTAAAGGCTTTGGCTTTATTACCAAGACAGGTGAAACTTCTATACACGTAACTGAGTTTACCCTATTGACAAAAGCATTACACCCACTGCCGGTGATCAAGGAAAAGGACGGTGAGGTTTTTGATGCGGTTACCGATCTGGAATTTAAATACCGTCAGCGTTATGCCGACCTCATCGTGAACCCAAATGTGAAAGATACGTTTGTCAGGATTACTAAGATGAAGAATGCCATCCGCACTTTCCTCAATGAACGTGGTGGCATTGAGGTGGATACGCCCGTGTTACAGAGTATTCCCGGAGGCGCGATAGCCAGACCCTTCGTTACACATCATAACGCTCTGGATATTCCTTTGTACTTGCGTATTGCTAACGAGCTGTACCTAAAGCGCCTTATCGTTGGTGGCTTTGAGTGGGTGTACGAGTTTAGCCGTAATTTCCGGAATGAAGGTATGGACCGTACGCACAATCCTGAATTTACAGTATTGGAGTTCTACGTTGCATATAAAGATTACCTGTGGATGATGGAAACAACCGAGCAATTGCTGGAAGAAACTGCCATTGCAACCAATGGTACTTCAATGACTGCTGTGAACGGTGTGGAAATAGACTTCAAGGCACCATACAAACGCATCAGCATTTACGATGCAATTAAGGAGCATACAGGTTTTGATATCAGTGAGTTAGATGAAGAGGGTTTACGTGGTGTTTGCAGGCAATTGAAGATTGAAGTGGACAGCACCATGGGTAAGGGAAAGCTGGTTGACGAGATCTTCGGCGGTAAATGTGAAAAGCACTACATACAACCAACATTCATTATAGACTACCCGGTGGAAATGAGCCCACTCACCAAGAAGCACCGCGAAAAGGAAGGTCTTGTAGAGCGTTTTGAGTTGATTTGTAATGGTAAAGAAATTGCCAATGCCTACAGCGAGCTCAACGATCCGTTGGAACAAAGGGAGCGCTTTGAAGAACAGGTAAAACTTATGGAACGTGGGGACGCTGAAGCAATGTACATTGACTATGACTTCCTGAGGGCGCTGGAATACGGTATGCCGCCAACTGCCGGTATCGGTTTTGGAATTGACAGGCTGGCTATGCTTCTTACAGGACAAGTTTCTATTCAGGACGTGTTGTTATTCCCTCAAATGAGGCCGGAAGCTTAAACCAGGCACATGAAATCAACAAAAATCAAATTGTTTCTGATATTGGCAATTGCATTGCAACTGCCAATATCAGTTTTTGCCCAGGACTACACAAAGCAAATAAAAGACTACCGGGCTAAGTGCATTAAGGAATTAATGGAAGACCAGCGTGCCCCCTTAAAGCCGGGTGACGACCGCTACCTACGTTACTATGCGCCAGACCAGCATTTCTGTATATGGGCTAATGTGACGGAAACACCTGGAAGCAAACCTTTTTTGATAGCTACACATAGCGGGAAGCAAAAGCCATTTAAAGAATTTGGTACCCTTACTTTTATGATTTCAGATACCGAATATACATTGCATGTATACCAAAGTGTCAACCTTCTGAACGATCTGGTTCATAAGGACGATTTGTTCCTGCCGTTTACTGATGAATCGAATTACACAGAAACATTTGGAGGAGGCCGCTTCCTGGATTTGTCTATTAAGGACATTAATAACGGCCGCATTCTGCTCGATTTCAATAAATGTTATAACATGCTGTGCGCATATACCGATGGCTTTTCATGTCCTATTCCACCTTCGGAGAATTTTCTGCGGACTTTTATAAGGGCAGGGGAGAAGATGTTTGCAAAAAATATTGCAGAATAAGTTTCACTATAATTAATGCCGTTGTTTACTTATTAAACTCCGTCATGGCCTTGCCGATACCCTGCGTTGCCCAGCACTCAATAGCATCAACGCTTTTGAGCATTGTATCCTTCACAAAAGGTATTTCTGAGGGTGTCCATTTTCCTAGCACATAGTCAACCTGCCTGCCCTTTGGGAAGTTGCTGCCAATGCCAAAACGCAGCCGGGGATAGCCACTGGTTTGCAACAATTCTTCTATATTTTTCAGACCATTCTGTCCGCCAGCGCTACCGGTTGCACGAAGCCTTATCGTGCCCAATGGCAGGGCCAGGTCATCAGCAATAACCATCAGGTTTTCAATGGGTATTTTTTCCTTATCCAGCCAGTATTTAACGGCCTTCCCACTCAGGTTCATGTAGGTAGTTGGCTTGATCACTATAAATATCTTACCCTTCCATTTTACCTGTGCGACACTGGCATGTCGGTCGAGGTCGAACTTTCCATCGTTTTTTAGCACAAATGTATCAACAACATCAAATCCAATATTGTGACGGGTTGCGTCATACTCCATACCAATATTGCCTAATCCGGCAAGTAAAAATTTCATACGGCGAAATTAAGTGGATTGGACGAAAAGTGCGAATTGTATCCAGGTTTTGTAATTGATCAGCAGGAATATTGTTGTAGAGGCGACGTCAAGTGCCCCTATCTAATCAGAATAATATCTCCTTTATGAAACTCCTTCGGGCCGGTGAGGCACTGGGCTTCCAGGTAGTAGAAGTATGTGCCGGCATCGCAGGGAATTCCGTGCCAGGTGCCGTCCCATTCTTTTTTCGGGTCCGAAGTCTGGTAAAGCGGTTGGCCCCAGCGATTAAATATCGTCAGGTTATAATGCAGCATATTTCCGTAGGTAACTACCTTGTAGCCATCGTTTCGGCCATCATCGTTTGGGGTAAAAGCGTTTGGGTAATTAAAGTTGCAGCATTGCTGTACATTGGCATAAGTAACGTTTTGTGTATCAGAGCAATTAAACTCATCGGTAATTTTTACGTGCATTGTTACCGGGGCTAATATCTCAATAAAGGGACCGCCAGTGTCAGTCTTCACCAGGTCGGTCGGCATCCAGGTGTTGTTTACGCCGCCTTCTGCCTTCAGGTAAATCTTGTCGCCATAGCACACAGTTTGTGGAATATCAATTATTGAACCAATGGGCAAGCTATGCACAGCCGCATTTACGTTTACAGGACCAGAAGAACACGTTTTAAAACGTTCAATAAAATACCAGGAGTAATTTGCTGTTGTAGATGTGTTGATAATTGGCGGGGTGGATAGTACTGTACCTGCCATGTTATACCAGGTAATAGTAGCTCCTACGGCTACCGGGGTAATATCAACTGGAGTTGTCGGGTCGCCAAGGCAAAGTGAGTAATTGACACTATCCAGCTTGAAGGAGCCGCTGTCAGCAACAATGAATGATACCGAAGACGAACACATGGAATCAGAACTCACCATCGCAATGTAATTCCCGCCCTCAAGACTGTCTATAATTACACCGGAACTGTCGTTTCCTGTTGAATCAATAAGTGTTTTGATCACTACACCACCTTGAGTGATCGTTACCTTCCGGGGCAAAAAGCCATATGCGAGATTAAATTCAACAGCAGCTTTATGAATACAGTTTGTTTGAGATAAGACTGTTGTGGAAATAGTAGGATAGTTGACAACTCTTATCGTATATGCAATGGTAGAAGTATTATATATCGGGCAATGTTTGTTTTTCAGGTTGATATAAAAGGTATAGTTCCCTGCCGCGAGTGAACCTGTTGCCCATGAAAAATCAGCTGAAGGCGAGGCGGTATTATTATTAGAAATTGTAAAAACTGCTCCGGATGGCATCCCTCCATAGGTTAAAAGCGTTGAATCCCCATCTGGGTTGTTAATTCCTATTGTGAAATGAACCGAAGGCTCTCCCCGGCAAATATTAATGACATTAGCTCCGGATAGCGAAGCCCCGGTGATGCTGGTAACAACGGCAGTAGGTGGTATGCCATTGCAATTGTCGCGCACTATGAACGCCATTTCGCGCTCGCTTGTACCTACTAGATGGCCGCTCCGGTATTCATAAACGCGGTTTACTATAAGTGCATCCTGAATTGCATCGGGTGTAAAAGTCATTTGGCCATTAAGACTATTAAAGGAAAAACCGCCCGCTGTTGTAGATAGTGGAAACGCAGCAGTAAAGGGGTAGTTGTACATGACCGGCACAGATGAAGAACCGCTGGCGTCCATGGCAGTAACCAAGTTGAAAGAAAGCGAATCGTTTTCAGGGTCGCTGGCTCCCTGGTTGTATTGCTGCAATACATTAATGCAATAAAAAGGTGTTGGTATAGTTGAATAGGCAGGCGAAGAATTTGGTCCGGAAGAATTGTCCAGCGTTGCAGATAGCTGCATCTGTGAATTAGGTTGAATATTGGTAATACTCAGGCTACGACCGGCCTGGTATCCACCGCCCAATTTTCCAAAGAAAAAGAACTGCCAGTTGGTAGAGGGGCCGTCAAGCGTAATATTCCCTTCATAAATAAATTGCTTCACACCGGGTAATGACCCGGTAGAATGGCAGGCAGTGTTGTTGATCTCACTGGGGCAAACGGGCGATACTTCCGCGCCTGAACCGCCCTTAAGGCTCAGTGCAAACCCACTGGAAAATAGAGAACCGTTCTTATAGACCGTTATTTCAGGGGTAGCCGAAGACAGTTGCCCGAAAACATCAGCCGGGGCGCTGCAATCACCGTATAAGGTTAAGGATACTTTGTATGTATTTCCTGAAATATTTGTGTATTGCAGGTCGCCGCCAAACAGATGTTTGGCCCCTGATTTGAACACCGATCCGGGTAGAATACAGAAGAATAAGCAAAAAAGCAACAACTTTTTCATTGGTAGGGGCCGGTACGTATTGTATATCAGGCTATACAAAGGTGAGACAAAATACGGATATATCCATGAAATATTAAGGGTTAAATATTTCCCAAAGGCGTGTCCCTAAATGTACCGTTACTCGCTAGCTGGCTTGATGATGCCGAGTTGTATTGTGAATTTGGCGACCTTTTTACCATCCTGATTTTTGAACGATCCCTTCAGTTCGTATACCGGAATCGATTCAGAACAATAAACGATCTCAGCAAAAAGATCAAGCTCATCATACAGGTAAACAGGTAACAGGAAATTGATATTGAGTGTATGAAATAGTACATCTTTTAGAGGCAAATGCTCCCCAACAAATTCCGACACAAACCCGCTCAGCATATTACCGGGCATAATTTTGGCTTTGTAGCCCCTTTCTATGCACACCGCATCATCGGTATGGAACGGGTTTTCCTGTTTAAAGGTTGACCTGAATCCGTTAAAAACGGCATCAGTTACACTGAAGTGGACATTGTATGTATCGCCTAATTTCATTTTGCTTCTTCGATAAGCTCTATTAAATGCATTTCGTTATTGTATAAAAAAGCACAATAACGCCCTTCAAATGCCGGACTCTGAAAGAGGTTTACTGCCTTGTATCCCTTGCTTTCCAGTCGTTCTATTTCAGCATTGATGTCGGTAGTAAACACTGCAATGTGATAAAACCCCAGGCTTTTAAGCAGCAACTTGTATAAAGGTGATTTTGTGCTCTGAGGTTCCAGAAATTCAATATGCGTATTACCGATGGTAAAGAAACAGACATTTACATCCTGGTTCTCAATGTACCAGGTATCTGTTACAGTACCATCGGGATATAAAATTTTGTAATCTTCAATCGCATCCGAAATACTGCTGACAAGGCAGCCTACGTGGTGAAAACCAGAAACCATATTAACTAGCTAGCTTGGTTTCAATGATAGTTACCAGATCACCAACGTTTTTCATGTTTTTCATTTCGCCGGTTGTGAACTTGATCTTGTACTTCTTCTCCATTGCTACCACAAGATGAATATGGCTTAATGAATCCCATTCTTCAATTTCTTTCGCACTGGAAGCAGCTGTTATGTCCAACTTGTCATTTTCAAGTACATCCCTGAAAATTTCTCCTACTTCGCTCAAAGTCTGGTTAAATGCCATAATTATAATTTGTTATTTGTTGATTTGTGTTTGGTTGAACCAATAGTTTGCAAGATAAACCGATTACTGCTATTAACCGGGAATTTAGCAAAACACGGTTTTTTTTATGGTGCAAAAGTAAAAAAGTTAGTCAAGTAACCAAAGGATGTAAGCTAACAAATCTTTACCCTGCGTAGGTCTTCAGATAAAATCAGGCGGGGATTCTTCCTGCCAGGTTTTACATTGCAATAACTTTCGGGGATTTGCTTTAATTAAAGTTTACCGTAATTTTGCATCGTTTCTATTTATTTAATAAAAAATAATAATACAACGATTCATGAGCAGCGCGTATTTGACGAAGATATTGGACTATATTGGTGATGAGAACCCAATGCACTATAAAAAGCTAAAGAAGACCATCCCTTTTGATGATGCAGAATATATAGAACGTGCCGATAGTTTCTTCAAAACATATGAAGACGTGCTCAAGAGCCAGGGGAGGGATATGTCGTTCGCACTGGAATCTTACATGAAATTTTGCAGCGACATGATGGTGGAGCAGATCAAGTTTCATGAAACCGGGGTTTACTCGAGTACTTCATTTGACGAAGTGAATAAGAGGGTGTATGACAATCCCGAGATCATGGAATACCATATGAACGGCCTCATGGTTTCACAATATTTGTGGGAACATCACTTCCGCATTTTACGTTTCTTTTTTGCCAATATCGGTAAATATTCCGCCAACATTAAAAATATACTGGAAGTAGGTGGTGGTCATGGATTGTTTACAAACGAAGTAATAGCTGCCTTTGATTTCGATTACGATTACACAATGGTGGATATCAGCGAGACTTCCATCCAGATGTCGAAGACGTTTGTAAAAAGCGACAAGGTTAAGTACATAAAAGAAGATATCTACAATTTCGAGAGTGATACAAAGTACGATTTCATAATTATGGGCGAGGTGTTGGAGCATGTGGAAGATCCTTTGGGCTTGATGAAGAAACTGTGCGATCTGGGCTCTGATAATGCAATTGCCTATATCACAGTGCCTTATAACTCACCTTCTATCGATCATATTTACCTGTTCAGGAGCGCCAAAGAGCTTAAGCAGTTATATAACGATGCGGGTTGGGAAGTTGTTGAAGACATGATCGCAACATCTGAAAGCAAGAAAACATTGGCAGAAGATGATCCGAATGTTCCGGCTATGTACGCTGCTTTTATGAAAAAGAAGAAAGCATAATCTGGATAATTAATATTTTTTCAATGACCCTGGCCACGTGCCGGGGTTTTTGTTTTTTGGGGACTCAGGATCTTCCTTTGTCATTCTGACGAAGGAAGAATCTCTATAAGACGTTCTTGCTATCAAGGTAGTACGAATTACACTATACCCGAGATAGTTTAACACAAATGGTCAGGTGCAACTAGTTACTAATAAAGTAATCACTAAGAAAAAAGCTGTAGCATTAAACTTTTTGAATCTTCCTTGGTCTAACGGCCGCGTATATTTATTTCGGCTTCCTGTAAATTGTTGATAGTAAATACAACAAAACTATAACAATGCGTTTTGATAGAAGGCCTGATATAGATAAATACTTTTGCACCGTTATTTCTAAAACAAAAAATTAATGAAAAGTTCATTTTTACGACTAGCCCTTCTAACGGCTGCTACCGGTATTTTGGGTAGTGCCGATGCTCAAAATATCTATACCTATGCAGGTATCGGTATGCCAACGGGGTATTCCGGTGACGGAAACCATGCCGTGCTGGCGCAAATGTCCAGCCCAAGGGGTATTGCCGTAGCACCGTCGGGTGCTGTTTATTTTTGCGATTCCCGTAATAATGTGGTGCGCAAGGTAAATGCAGCCGGTATTATTTCTACTGTTGCAGGAGACGGTTCTAATGGTTATTCAGGTGATGGTGGTGCTGCTACGGCTGCCCAGTTGAACGGGCCGGTTGGCCTGGCAGTAGATGCAATCGGAAACGTGTTTATCAGCGATACAAGAAATAGCGTTATTCGTAAGGTGGACACTGCTGGCGTAATTACAACGATTGCCGGTAATACTACACCAGGTTTCGCCGGTGATGGCGGAGCTGCCACTGCAGCTGAACTGAACCGTCCGGCTGGTCTGGCAATTGATGCCTCCAATAATTTATACATTGCCGATGCCCGCAATAACCGGGTACGTATAATTAATACCTCCGGCGTAATCAATACACTTGCCGGAACTGGTACCGCAGGGTATACAGGTGACGGTGGTGCTGCAACTGCAGCTACAATGTCGGAGCCTTCGGCTGTAGCAATCAGGTCTAATGGAAATATCCTGATCACCGATAGTCGCAATAATGCATTGCGTTCTATTAATTCATCGGGTACAATTGCTACGCTGGCTGGCACAGGTACTGCTGGTTATGCTGGTGACGGTGGCGCTGCAACAGCTGCGCTCATTACATCCCCTTCTGCGGTTTACGCCGATGGCGCCGGGAATATTTATCTGGCGGACCTTTCAAACGCGGTTCGTAAAATAAACGCCTCTGATGTTATTACAACAGTTGCAGGTAACGGAACTCCGGGTTATAGCGGCGACGGCTCGGCCGCTACGCTTGCCCAGATCAACCTGCCAGCCGGGGTGGCACTTGATGCTTCTGGTAACCTATATATTGCAGACAATACCAATAATGTGATCAGGCGCACTGGCGCTGCTGTTACAAGCATTACAATAACCTCTCAGAAACATGATACGGTTTGTGCCGGTCATTCTATTCACTATACAGCTACCGTTTTTGCCGATGCTTACCCGCATTATCAGTGGGTATTGAACGGCGCTAACGTGGGAACCGATAGCTTTGGTTATACCAATGCCACACTGGTTCGTGGTGATGTCGTGCGTTGTAAACTGCTGGATAGTGCAGGCACTACGCCAATAGCTATTTCTCAGGGTTTGCGTGCTGATACTCTTTTGTTTGCCGGTTATATCACTGGTCCTTCTTCAATTTGTGTGGGTTCTACGCTTACGCTCAGGGATAGTGCAAGTACAGGTGGTGGTGCAGGCGGCCCCGGTGGTTTGTGGGTAGTAACTAACCCGGCCATCAATACGCTCACGCTTACTCCTCCTGCCCGCCTTACAGGTGTGCTTACCGGTGCCGATTCTGTTTTGTACATCGTGAGCAATGTTTGTGGTTCTGATACTGCATGGCGCGTTATCTCTATTATCAACAATAATATTGGTGCTATCAGCGGCCCGGCAAGGATTTGCGCCGGTGCTACAGCTACTTTTACTGACACCACTGCTGGCGGTGGCTGGAGGAGCAGGCCAATGCCTTTGGGAACAATTGACCCAACCGGACTGTTTACGTCAACCGGGCTTTCTGGTGTTGCTTATATTTTTTATGGTTTCCCCGGATGTGCTGTAGTTGATTCTATAATCATCGATTCATTACCTGTGGTGCCTAACATTGCCGGGCCAACGAGTGTAAATACTTTATTCAACATTACCCTCACCGATGCTGTTACAGGCGGCGCATGGAGCAGCAGCGCCCCTGGCGTGGCAACCGTAAATCCGACAACAGGTGTGGTAACAGGTATTTCAGTAGGTTCTGTAACTATAACATATACAGTAACCAGCAGCTTTGGTTGCGTGGGTATTGCTACTTACAACCTTTCTGTCATCAGTGCATCGGGTGTGCATGAAGTGAGCAACAATGCCGCTATCACCTTCGTTCCCAACCCGGCTACAGGTGCCACAACGCTCAACTGGAGCAACATCGCAACTGGTAATGCGCAGGTAACCATCACCGACGTAACAGGCCGCGAAGTTTATAGCAATTGCAACTTAATCAATGCTGTTTCCGGTAGCGCAACCTTAAACATTGCTACACTGAAAGCGGGTATCTATCTGGTACAGGTAACTACTACAGGTGGTAGTTATAAGAGCAAGCTGGTAGTAAAATAGTATTTTCTTTGTTGTTATAAAACAATCCTCGTGCAACCAGCACGGGGATTGTTTGTTTTGAGAAAGGGTTTCGCCCGCATTGACTGCAAAAATTATATCCCACCATTGCATTTACCCCGGCTTTTTAGCCGGGGTAAATGCAATGGGTTCAATCGGCTTTAGCCACATCTGCTGCATGTTGGGCTAAAGCCGTGTATATAGTTAATAATACCCCAGCCTGAAGGCCAGTGCTACTTCAAAACCTTGTCTCATTGCCCCTTTTGAAATTATTATTATAATAGTACAATAGGCGGTGACTAAATCTGGTTGAGTCGGGTTGGCTTGTGGAGAACATGAGCCGAAATTCGTAAGTAGATCTATTGACTGGCTGGAAAGTGAATTTTACCAGGCCATACTGATTATTCAGGTAGTAGGATGCGTAGCCGGTGCCATATGGCGACCTGCTGATGGCGTTGACCTTGTGGCAAAAAAGCGCTCCCTGAGCCAATTTCATGGTTGCCGTGTCCGTGAACGAATACCTGATTCTAAAAGTGTCCACGTCACGAACAGGATAATCGGGTAGTGCATACCCTGCACCTATTCCCAAGTCCCAGTTCCAGGTGCCGCTATCGGTTTTGAGGTAAAAGAGCGGATGTGGGCAAAACTCAAGAATTTGATATCGATCATATCTTGGCGGGTGAATAAAAAGTACGGAATCGTTTGATTTTATACCAGTCACTCCGCTGCCGAAATTTTCAATTGCATATTTTTTAGTTGAGTCGTCCATTGAAACTGCTAGCCACTGCATTTTTGTTTGGCCATCCATATTTTCCAATACGATTCCCGAGCTGAATAATGCAAGTGTATCCTTATGTACAAACACATTATTTGAATCTGTTTGAGTCACCTCGTAGAGAAATAAATTGGGCCTACTATATCCCATGTCTTTAAACAAGAGTGCCTTTGAATTGTCCTTCTGCGGGTTGCAGGAAAGGATGGCGCAAAGTACGAGGGCGATATGGTGGTTTAGGTTTTTCATAAGGGGGATTTCCCAAAATTAGTAACAAAAGTGGATTTAGTATTACAGTTGCGCTGGCTTTTAAGCACGGGGGTAAAGACTGAAATCAACCGGCTTTAGCCAAATCTGCTGCATGTTGGGCTAAAACCGTGTATAGTGTTTACTATACCCCGGCCTGAAGGCCAGGGCTATTGGCAAAGCGGTAATTTGCACCGTTTAATTTGCCTTCAAATAAGCCAGCAAATGATCCATAACGTTTTCCTCGACCTGAGAAATAAGCTCTCCCTTCTCCTTTAGAGAAAGGGGCTGAAGGAAAGTGGTTTTAACCGTACTTTTGCCACATATTTATGGAAGACCAATTCAGAACAGAAATAGGGGAACTAGGGGAGTTCGGGCTTATAGAGCATCTGACCAAGAACAATGAAACCATGCAAGCCAGCACCATACTCAGTGTGGGCGATGATGGTGCGGTTATTGACCAGTTTGGGCGGCAGTCGGTGATTAGTACCGACATGCTGGTAGAGGGTGTGCACTTCGACCTCATGTATACCCCGCTTAAACACTTGGGTTATAAGGCGGTAGCTGTTAACCTGTCAGATATCTGCGCCATGTTTGCCACGCCTACGCATATAACGGTGAGTATTGGCATTTCTAACCGTTTTTCGGTGGAGGCGATTGAAGAGTTTTATGAGGGTGTGTATGCTGCCTGCGCCAAGTACAATGTTGACCTGATTGGAGGCGATACTTCTACCTCGCATAAGGGTTTCATTATCAGTGTAACGGCAATAGGGGAGGTCGCTCCCGGTAAGTTTGTTACCCGTGGCGGTGCGCAGGTCAATGACCTCATTTGCGTGAGCGGCGACCTCGGTGGAGCCTACCTGGGCCTGCAATTGCTGGAACGCGAAAAGAAAATATATCTCGAACACAATGGCGTTCAACCCGATCTTCAGGGGCAGGACTACCTCGTGGGCCGCATTCTGAAACCAGAACCGCGCCTTGATATAGTAGACTGGTTGCAGGAAAAAAACATTATGCCTACGTCGATGATCGATATTAGCGACGGACTCAGTAGTGAGTTGCTGCACATTTGCAAAAGCAGCGATGTCGGATGTCTGTTGTATGAAGCCAAGGTGCCTATAAGTGAGGAGACCAAGGTGATGGGGATGCAGTTCAATGTGCCCACCATTACCTGTGCGCTCAGTGGGGGAGAAGATTACGAGTTGCTGTTCACCATTCGCCAGGAGGACTACGAGCAGGTGGCCCGCAACGGTAATATTTCGGTTATCGGCTATATCACCGAAAAGGAACATGGCGCGATAATGGAGACGCCTTCGGGCAATAAGCATAAGTTGGTTGCACAGGGGTGGAATGCGTTTGGGTAGAGCAATCCCTTAAATAAGGTGTCGCGCAAAGACGCAAAGGCGAAACCCAAGCAAGCAAATTCGATTGAAAAACGGACTTTCACCCGTCTGTTTTTTGGTCCGTTCAGTTTTTTTTGTATCTTACGCTCAAATATTCATACCAATGAAGTTTTGGAAACCTGTTCTATTAACCTTTGCGCTGTTTTCAGCGATAACAAGTGCTATTGTTTATAGCGGTTGTGAAAAAGACCCATGTATTGATGTTAAATGTGAAAACGGCGGTTCTTGCAAACGTGGTGTTTGCTCTTGCCCAACCGGCTTTGAAGGTGCTACCTGTGCCGATAGAATGACCAAGCGTTTTCTCGGTTATTATGCCGGCTATTCTGTCTGCAACAATGGTGCTGAAATTATTGATACCATCTTCCTGTATGAGGTGCCTAAGAAGACCACTAACCTGAGCATGATTCAGAAGACGCACAAGTACGACACACTTACGGCAACGGTAAGCAGCAACGAATCAACTTACAATTTGTTTATCCCTGATAAGATCGCTACAAATTATTCTAAGGTGTACCACATTACCTTGCAGAGTGACAAGACGCTGATCTTGAACTCCTACGAGCGCGATCTCCGTACTCCGGGCGATACCGTTTATAACACTTGTTTTTTCAGCGGTACGAAACATTCTTTCCCCGTTAAATAGATATAGTTAACTCATTATAGCAAAAGGCACCGTAGATTTCTCTGGTGCCTTTTGTATTTATATTGTGTAGCTATCCCGATAAAGAGAGATATTATTTTTACTGGCTCATTTTTTACACCCCTTCTGTTCCAGCATATCATTATATTCAAAACTGCCGAGACGAAAGGAAACGGGTATGTGCGCTTGGTGCATTTTTAGTTCCTGTTTGCAGAAGAAGCCAAAGTTGCGGGTATAATAATCCTGAGGGATAATGCCGCCAGGCTGTTGTAGGGTCGGAATGGGTTTATTGAAAATTGCGAGTGTTTTATTTTCGCCAATGATGACCGTGTCTTTTCTGCCCTGCCGGTTGGTCAGGCTCAGTTGTGCGCCTGCATCCAGCCAGCTATACAAAACAAAAATGGTCATAATTGCCGATTTCATAGCTGGATAAATGTGTTGGATTATATAAATGTACGAGTATTCCCTTTGGTCGGATTCATCCCGCTCTGTCACAGCAAACTTTTATTATTTTTGATTCGAACAGCACCAGCATGAATCTGACACCGTCGCAACATAACGCAATAGCCCATGTGGCCCAATACTGCAAGCCGAGGCTGGATAGTGCCCGGAAAACTATTGAAGAGGTTTTGCTAATGTCGGATATAGATCCGGGTGTTTTTGATGCCGCAGTACAAAACCTTAAACAACATGCGTCGGTTGCCGTTCATTTTCACCCTGATAGAATTACGGGTAATGGGCAAACGGTTATTGCATCGCTTTTGGCAATTGGTAAGTACCAGAATCAGTTCGAATCAAAAATATCAAATGGCAGACTAGCCCC
>CANCOG010000026.1 GCA_947379685.1 Flavipsychrobacter stenotrophus
TGAAAATTTCCTTTATCCAGTTCACCCGCTGCTCAACACTGAACATAGGTTGTTTTGAAGAGTTCATACCAATGCCAATTACCAGCTTGTCGAATAACGATATGGAGCGCTCAATAACGTCTACATGGCCCTTGGTGATGGGGTCAAAAGTTCCGGGGAATAAACAAATACGTTCCATAAGGTTAGTTGGAAGGTTGGGTGAAAATTGAAAATACAGTAGTGCCGTAATTTTTCATACGGGTAAACTGAGGTAATTTCTGGTAGTCGTTCCTTGGGGTATGCTCAATTACAAAGATGCCATCAGGAAGCAGGAGATTTTTTTGGAAAACGAGCAAGGGTATTTCATCAATATTCTCAAGGGCATAAGGCGGCCCGGCGAAAATGAAATTGTATTGTTCCGTGCATTGTTTCATAAACTTAAATACATCGAAACAAACGAGTTGCATTTTTTCTGCAATTCCCAGCTCCTTAACCGTTTTTTTTATGAAATCGAACGTGACCCTGTCTCTTTCCACCAAGGTAAGGTCAGCAGCTCCTCTCGAAGCCAGCTCGTAGCTGATACTTCCGGTGCCGCCAAAAAGGTCCAGAGTTTTTATTCCTTCCAGGTCAATGCTGTTATTCAGCATATTAAATAATCCTTCCTTGGCTACTTCAGTTGTTGGTCGTGCCGGAATACGGGTTGGAGGGCTAAACCTCCGCCCACTGAATTCTCCGCCTACTATGCGCATGTTTCAAGTTGTTTGATCAATGAAAGGGTACAGGCCCAGGGGGAATTTATAGTATGCCCGCCACCAGTTGTGGCACCACCAAAATATTGCGAAAGCTTGCTGGTTACCGGGTATTCTGCGGCGCTCAGTGCTGTGCAGGCAATGGATATTTTATCAGCATTAATTTTGTGTTCTTCGCATATGAGCCTGATTTCATATGCTATATCTTCTGCTGCTGTATAGTCAAATACCCGGTGCCAAAGTAAAGTTCCGTAATGGTATATAGTAACTGATGCCTGTTCGCCTGATAAGAAACAATGCAGCCTTACTCCGCGGGTGTAATTACTTGAAAACTGGTAAACTGGTAATGGCAGTAATGGCGCCATTGGGCAATTGATTTTTACAAGCGCCTTAATGTTAACTGGTATAGAATAGAGATAATTTGATTTATCTTCTTTAAGGTAAAAGTGTTGTACCTCGTCATTGGTATCTACGTAATGTATCTTTTTTAGCCAGTTTTCAGCCTCTGTAGGATCATATAGTTCGGCGGGCACTACAAGGTTTTGGGCGCTGCAGAAAAATATCTTGGTTATTTTTTCGTGGTCGGTGAGTAATGGCTCCTGGCTAAAAAGAGGCTCAAAAAAATCGAGTTCCCAAACAGGTCGGTTTTTATTATAACCTGCATAATGTATAGAAAGTAATTCATTGGTTGCATTAAACGAGGCTGCAAGCAATCCTCTCCTTACCAGTATGCAAGTCACATGGTGAATACCGGAAAGTACTTTTCCGTCGTCCGTTGCATTATAGACCTGCCTGTAATCATTCTGCGTATCTGTAGCCATATAAAAGCACACAATTATAGAATATTTTCTCGAAACTTATTGAATTGCGCCCAATTTTGAAGTTCAGGAACAAGTAGTATTAGCGATAATTTAATTGGGTTTGTCTGGATGCACATCAGCCGTAAAAGCGAACCTACAATTTTTAATCATTGGATTCGGGCAAAATTACCACAATTCGGCCCGAAACAGCAATGTTAAGTGGCCGCCATACATTAATAAGATATTTCAATATAAATTTTAACGTTTGAGATTATCTTTGCACCCCGCTCAAATATTTTATTTGAGTTAGAAACCACTAAAACCATTTTTGCACAGGCATTCTCAGTATGGAAAAGTTAAGCGTATCAACAACAAATAAAGAAATAATACAGCTTGCGCTTCCTATTTCCGTCGCATTATTTATCCCTCAGGCCAATTTTTTTACCAATAATATATTCATGGGTATGCTTGGTCAGCGAGAGTTGGGCGTCAGCGGCATCACCGGTGTATTTTATCTCATCCTTTCCATGATCGGGTATGGGTTGAGTTGTGGTGTACAGATACAAATGGCACGTCGGGCAGGTGAGGAAAACAAACGAGGTATTTCAGAAACATTCATGAATGGGGCTATGTTGTCCCTCATGTTTGCTTTAGGGCTTATGGTGCTCACTTTATGGCTGGTTCCGTTGCTGTTCGGGTTTAGCTTGAACGACAGCGAAAATTTTTCTATGAGTGTTGGGTTCATGTACACTCGTGTCTGGGGGCTACCATTTTTATTGATCGCACAGCTGTTCAGTTCATTTTATATATCTATTGGTCGGTCTAAGTTGTTGATTTATGGCTCGTTAGTGGCTACTGTCCTCAATATAACGTTCGATTATTTGCTCATTTTCGGGAAACTGGGTTTTCCAGCCATGGGGTTTAAAGGTGCGGCTCTCTCTTCAGTAATATCTGAAATATTTTATTGTGCTACAATGATCACCATTTTTTTTGCGCACCGTTTGCATTGGGAGTACAATATATTCAAGCACATTAATTTCGATTTCAAATACTCCACCCAAACCCTAAAGGTTTCCGCGCCTCTTATTGTTCAGTTTATGTTCAGCATTGGTGGATGGCTTATATTCTTTTTCTTTATTGAGCATTTGGGGCAGCAGTCTCTTGCAGCATCCCAAATGCTCCGGAGTATTTTTGGTATTGTCGGGGTAGGGACCTGGGCACTGGCTACAACCTGCAATACTATGGTGAGTAATGTAATAGGCCAGGGGAAGCCACGCCATGTCCTGAGCCTTGTCTGGAAAATTTCTAAGCTCAGCTTTATTTATGCCAGCATTGTTTGCTTACTTATGTTATTGTTCTCGGGGCAGTTCTTGTCCCTTTATTCAAATGACACGTCCTTGATTGCATTCACAATTCCTAGTCTTAGGGTGATCGTGGTCGCAACATTGGTTATGTCAGTTTCTACTGTGGCTTTTAATGCGGTTGTAGGTACGGGCAATACTCTGGTAAATCTCACAATGGAAATAACTTGTGTCGGGTTGTATCTTGTTTATTGCTACTTTGTTATTCATCTGTGGCACAGCGAACTCTACCTCTGCTGGGGCTCTGAATTTGTGTACTGGACCAGCCTGTTTATCGGCTCCGTTTTCTACCTCAGAAGTGGTAAGTGGCGAGGGAAGATGATTTAAGGCCAGCCAAGCCTTATAACAATTATTGATTTTTCCCATATCAATTGAGCGCCTGCGATTCCCATCTTGAAAAATACCCGAAGCCGTAGTTTTTTGTTTGTTCTGCTTTTTTAATACATTGTATTCAAATCTGCAAAGCAATTTATGGCAGGAGAGAAAAAACCAGCAAAAGCCAGTCATTCGGTGCAAATGGAAGAGGTTCAGAGTACACCAATTGTTCCAGAGGGTACCTATCAGCAAACCCCTTCCGTCGATGGGGTATTGTTCAAGCGAATCTTTTTCGGTTCCCTTGCACTGATGTTACTTGTTTTCTGGTGTTCTGGTTACAACATAGGGTTTTGCTCCGATGAAATGGACATGAACCTCTATGGAAAGGTTAATTACAGCTATTATTTCAGTGGCGGAAGGGATACCAGCTTTCTAAATCTGCACCAGGAAGGGGATACTGCAAATGCCATGAAGACCCTTCCATATTACGGCAGCAGCTTTGAATATGTCGCTACTGGTATTAACTACCTTACCGGCCAACTCAATACCAGGAATGAATACAACGTCCGGCATATGCTCAATCAGTTGTTTGCTGTGCTGGCAATATTATTTACTGGCCTATGTGCTAAGCGAATCAGTGGTTACCGGGCGGCGGTAATAGCATCCTGGTTATTATTTTTAACACCCACTTTTTTTGGGTGGGCTTTGTTCGACACTAAGGATATTCCTTTTTGCGCGGGATATATAGCTTCAGTATATTGTATGCTTCACTTTTTTGATGAATTTCCATCCCCTGGCTGGCGGTCCGTCTTTTTCCTCACAGCGGCACTTTCATTTACCATCGGCACACGGGTAGGCGGGTTGCTGCTCTTTTTATACCTGTTTGCTTTTGTTTTTTTGTTTTTATGGACCGGACCAAAATCGATCAGGGAGAACTTCAAAATCAAAACGCTTATTCCCATATTCCAAAAAATCATAGTATTGGTCGCATTTACACTAGCAGTCGTTATACTGATGTGGCCTTATGTGTTGCGGGCGCCGCTTACCAATCTTTTGGAAGCAATAAATTCGGCAAAGAAATTCCCGGCAAATATTGCTATGAATTTCAATGGTGAACCGATTAGTTCAATTGCCTTGCCCGGCAATTATTTGTTTACATACCTGGCCATAACCATTCCGATTCTCATTTTGGTTCTTGTTCCGGCTTCTGTGCTGTTATTGATTGCAGCCCGTAAGAGAATTAATTGGAAGGCAGCATTGCTGGTTCTGGTGGCTTCCATATTTCCTCTTATTTATGCCGTGGTTACCGGGGTTAACTTATACAATGGCTGGCGGCATATGCTGTTTATGTATCCTGGTTTTATAGTTATCGGGGCTCTTGGTATAGATTATTTAATGGCACGGATGAAAAAAACGACTTACCAGGTTGGGTTGGCCGTTGCTTGCCTGGCCTGTCTCGCACATCCCATTGCATGGAGTGCAAAAAATAACCCCTACCAATACATGTATTATAACGAACTGGAGGGTTTTAGCAAGGGCTATACCGATTATGAAAATGATGTATGGAGTATTTCTGTTAGGCCTGCAATAGATTGGTTAATGACGAATCCTGATATTGCCAGTTCAAGAGATACAATAATACTTGGTTCCAATACTCCGCAATTTAGTCGACTCTACCTGAAAACAAACTATCCGGGTTCAAAAGTCAGGGTAGTATTTGCGGGTGCAAAAGACTATCATGTCTTTCATCTCGATTATCTGATTCTTAATACCATATTCCTTACAACAGATTTTCTGCAAAACAACTACCCGCCCGATGGCACAATTCATACGATCAATGCAGGTGGGCAGCCTATTACTGCAATTGTCAGGGACACCCTCCATTTACAAAGTGCATGTGTAGCTGCAATAATGAAAAATGATTTCCAACGAGCCGATTCAATTGGTGCCAGGTATCTTACTAGTGTTCGAAAAATAAATCCATATATGTATGGCCCACTGGCTATAGCAAAGGCAAGAAGCTTGAAATTTGCGGAAGCAATAGATTACGGGAAAAAGGCAGTTGCTATTAACGAAGGCGATGTTTTCGGGCATTCGGCACTTTGTTTTGCGTACTTCATGCAACATAATCTGGAGGCTGCCGTATCGGAGATCAATGAGTGTCTTACCTATGCTCCCAACGATGGCTTTATCCGCCAACTGGCTGATTCCATTGTAGCCAAAGTGCCGCAATAAGATTTTGGCCGCTTAGTTCGAAGCTGCCTGCTCTATTATTTCGTCCATGTTAATGCCATTGTGTGTTTCTTCATAAACACATTGTCCGTTCCTGATCAGTAAGATCTGTGGCGACTCATGGTGAACAGCATAGTCGGACGCAATTTTGTTAGATATGTTTCTGTGTGCTATTAGGTCCAGATAATAAAATAGTGTGTTATCCGGGGCATTTTCCCTGTCCAGCCTGTTTTTTGCCATAGAACTTATAGAACAGCGGGTGCTGTGTTTGAAAATAACTACGGGCTGTTCAATGCTCTGCTGGTTTATCAACTCAAGCTGCTGTACATCAGTAAGGGGAATCCAATTCATCATGCAAAATTACAGCTTGTTAAGGTTACAACCTTTTCCAAAACCCCGAAAACTATTGGTTTTGCAAATACGACAATTTGCCACTTTACCAGAAGTGGTATTTCTCATTTTGCAATTTGCTTTTACCTTCGTGCAAAATTCAGGACATTAAATGAAACATGCTTATATTTTCCCCGGCCAGGGAGCTCAGTTTTCCGGCATGGGTAAGAACCTTTACGAACAAAGCTCTATTGCCAGGGAATATTTTGAACAGGCGAATGAGATCCTGGGCTTCAGGATCACCGATATTATGTTTTCCGGCACCGATGCCGACCTGAAACAGACCAACGTAACGCAGCCGGCAATATTCCTGCATTCAGTTATTTTGTTCGAAACCACTCCCGGGTTGAGCCCTGATATGGTTGCAGGCCATTCCTTGGGTGAGTTTTCTGCCCTCGTGGCTAACAAAGCCCTCACGTTTGAAGATGGACTAAGGCTCGTTGCCAAAAGAGCAGCAGCCATGCAGCGCGCCTGCGAAATTAATCCTTCAACCATGGCTGCCATACTCGGCCTCGACGATGCAAGGGTAGAAGAAATATGCAAAGAAATTACAGAAGAGATAGTAGTAGCAGCTAATTTTAACTGCCCTGGTCAGCTCGTGATCAGTGGAAGTAACGAAGGCATCCGCATAGCTTGTGAAAGACTTAAAGCTGCTGGCGCGAAACGTGCGCTTCCGCTACAGGTAGGTGGTGCTTTCCACTCACCGTTAATGGAGCCTGCGCGTGAGGAATTGGCATCAGCCATTGCCGCTACTACATTTAGTAACCCAACCTGCCCGGTTTATCAGAACGTAGATGCTTTACCTTATTCTGTTCCTGATGCTATTCGCCAGAACCTGATCAACCAACTTACAGCACCCGTTCGCTGGACGCAAACCGTTCAAAAAATGGTAGAAGACGGCGCTGGTCACTTTTCAGAAATTGGACCGGGAAATGTGTTGCAAGGGCTCGTGAAAAAGATTGCCAGGGATGTGGTGACTGATGGGATGAGCTAAGAAAAGTATAGTTTGTTATATATGAAAAGCCAGCACTAAAAATGCTGGCTTTTCATCGATTAAGGTGACTGTAAATCATTAGGAAGCAAATTTGACTGATGGCATTTCTTTTTAAGCGGTTTTTTCTTTGAAAGTTTACAAGGAGTTATCAACTTCGATAAGTTGATATTAGATATGTTGCGCAAATGCTACGCTACCAAATTATCTCAATGAGATTAGAATACAATCTAAATTTACTGTCAATAGTAAGAATCGCGGCATTCTCTACAATTGAAGTTGCTATTAGTAGACGGTCAAAAGGGTCGCGGTGCTCGTCAAATAATGGAAGTTGATTGTAATATTCCAAATGGTTGTTATGTAGCTGTAAGAAAGCAAAATCATCTTTTAAACTCTGATCATATATATCAAGTATGTTTGATTTGAAGTCGGGTAATTTGCCGATACTTTGTTTAATCGCAATTTCAAACAAGCTAACCTGGCTAATAAAAATTGTGTTGCCTGCACTTTGAATGATGCTTTTTGCCGTATCGGATAATTTTGGGTTATTGCCCTGAAACCATAAAAGGCAATGAGTGTCCAAAAGATAATTTTTGCTTACCATCACATATAATCTTTCAAGTCTTCAATCGGATCGTTGAAATCATCGGGTATTGTAACCCTGTCCTTGAGGCCTCCGGGTGTTCTCTTTTTTGACGTATTTAACGAATCTTCATTCTTAAGGAATACGACCATTACCTCTGTTTTTGAAGTAACAGGTGCCTCCTCCTGTAAGAAAATATGGCCATTGTCGTAATAACCCTTTATCGTGGCAAGCATAATATCTCAATTTTATGGTATAAAGGTAATCTATTTTAGATTACTGAATTCACGCCCTCACGCTTATGCCCAAAGATTTTTACCCAAAAATTGCCAGCGTATAATTCGATTTCCCTTTCTGTATCAACATATACTTTTCATTCAGCAAATGCTCTTGCTGTAACTTAAATTCAGGGCCAACTTTCTCTTTATTAATACTGACCCCGTTACTTTGGAGCATCTTCCGTGCTTCGCCTTTTGACGGGAAAACACCGCTCTCAGCTAAAAATGAAATAATATCGATCCCTTCTACAAGTGCGTCTTTTGCTCCATTAACCTGCGGTACACCATCCATTACCTCCAGCAACTGTTTTTCATTCAAAGCTTTTAATGCATCAACCGATGTATTGCTGAATAAGATCTCAGAAGCTTGCTTGGCAAATGCAAGGTCGGCCTCGCTGTGCACCAGGGTTGTTATTTCATCGGCAAGCATTTTTTGCAGCAGGCGCAGGTGTGGAGCCTTTCTGTGCTCTTCAATTACCGCCTTTATTTCTCCAATTGGTTTGAAAGAAAAGATCAGGGACATTTTTTCAGCGTCAGCGTCAGGTAACTTCAGCCAGAACTGGTAAAACTGGTACGGTGAAGTACGCTCGGCATCCAGCCAAACATTGCCACTTTCCGATTTCCCAAACTTACTGCCATCACTCTTCGTGATAAGCGGGCTGATAAGCGCGAAAGCTTCACCTCCGCCTTTACGGCGAATCAGTTCGGTGCCTGTAACTATATTCCCCCACTGATCTGAACCACCCATCTGCAACTTTACATTGTGGTGCGCATTCAGGTAGTAAGAGTCGTAGCCTTGTATCAGCTGGTAGGTAAATTCGGTAAAGGACATACCAGTCTCCAGTCTTTTTTGAACAGAATCTTTGGCCAGCATGTAATTTACTGTTATGTGTTTGCCAATGTCGCGAATGAAATCAAGGAAGGAAAAATCTTTGAACCATTCATAATTATTCACGAGTACCGCACCATTTGGCGCATCACTGCTAAAATCAAGAAATTTCGACAACTGTTTTTGTATGCCGGCACAATTTCTATTAATAGTATCTACGTCAAGCAGGTTACGTTCAGCAGATTTGCCTGAAGGGTCGCCAATCATGCCAGTGGCACCACCTATTAGCGCATAGGGCTTGTGGCCGGCTCTTTGCAAACGCATCAACAAAGTTATTTGTAGCATGCTACCTATGTGCAGGCTGTCAGCAGTAGGGTCAAAGCCAATATAGCCGGAAGTCATCTCTTTATTCAGTTGTTCTTCTGTGCCCGGCATCACGTCCTGCAGCAATCCACGTTCTCTCAGTTCGGCTATCAAATTCATTTTATGTGTATGTTTTTTTAGTTGTTTAAAGGCCGCATCGATAGAACTCATCTGAATTTCCTAATGGATTCGGGTAACTTAATTATACCTGATTCAATTCCCTGATGCTTACCTTTCCGGCAAAAATAATACACTTAAACACAACGTGCTAATTCAATTGCAGTGCACTTTTTTTACAATAGAAAAAACGCTATGTAAGCAATGTTAAATTTTCGTTTGGCTATTATTTTTATTATTCCGAAATTTGTTGCTACCTTTCGGGTGCCACTACTAAAATTTTTCATGTTGAAACGACTTTTATTATCGCTCATTCTGCTTGGGTCTCTGTGTGTTAACGCGCAGGAGCACCACGAAATTGGCATTACTGCTGGAGTTTCCAATTACTACGGCGACCTTACGCCCAAGTTATTTCCATCGCAAAACTACCATCCAATGGGTGGCATTATTTATAAGTTCTTTATGAGCCCGCATTTCGGATTAAGGTTCGGAGCTACTTATACAAGCATTTCTGGTGCAGATAGCGTAAGCAATATTCCAATTAATCAGGCTCGTAATTTGAGTTTCGCATCCCATTTGTTTGAAATTCACGGTGCGATGGAAGTGAATCTGTTGCCTATAGAAGTATTGCGCATGAAGGCAACTCCATACATATTTGGCGGCCTATCAGTATTCTATTTCAACCCATTTGCTGAAGATCCTAATGGCAACAAGGTTTTCCTCCGTCCCTTAAGTACTGAAGGGCAAGGTTTGCCAATGTACCCCGACCGCAAGCAATACAGTCAGGTAAATATGGCTTTCCCTTTTGGTGGTGGTTTTAAGTTCTTTATTGGTAACACACTTATGCTGACTACAGAGCTCGGCTTCCGTTACACCAATACCGATTATCTGGATGACGTTAGTAAATCTTACGTCGACCTCGATACATTGAACGCTTACAAGGGTAAACTGGCAAAAACAATGTCTTACCGTGGTAACACTTTAACCACCTGGGATCACAATAATCCATATTATGGATTTCAGCGTGGCGATAGCAAGGCCAATGACTGGTTTTGGTATGCAAACGTTTCAATGACAGTATACTTTAAGGCCTTTGGTAACGCAAGGGAGTATGTAAAAACCCGTTGCCCTGGCTTCTTCCGCAGATAATAAATCAGTTACATCAAATAATTTTTAATCCCGCGTAAGCGGGATTTTTTTTGCTTAAAATTGGGCTCCATCCTTCCGCTTAGTTATATGCTGCAATTAGCAATTTTTATCTTGAATGGGGTCCAGCCACTGACTAAATGCAGATTCGGAAATAGTGAGTATTGCAACGATAGTCGCATTGGTGGAGTCAACGAAATTTGCTGAAAGGAGAGCTTTTTGCGTCCTTTTGTATAACCTATCATAGAATTCAGAGAGTCATGGGCAATGGTAGTTAGCAGAAGTTACCTGTCACATACAAATTGAAAATTGGACGTTGGCGTGGATGTCGTTTCAAATATTAACTATAACCTAATAAAACAATGGATTGTTAAAAAAAATATCCTGTACAGTTACCAAATCCCCTCGGAATAATATATATTTGGGGGTTCATAGATATTGAACCAGCTTTTATATTGTACATATAGTTATGAAAACAACAATGAAGTACTTATCCGCCCTCGTGGTGGCTGTTGCGTTAATTGCATTTACAGCCACACTTCATGCTCAAACCATATCTACCATGGCAGGTTCGCCAGGTTCGCCGGGTTATAGCGGCGATGGGTCGTCGGCAGTTTCCGCTCAGATCAATGGTCTGGTTGCTATTGCGTCAGATGCGGCAGGTAACGTTTATATTGCTGACAATACGGACAACGTGGTTCGCAAGGTGAACACATCCGGAATTATTAGTACTGTTGCCGGTAGTTCCTCTGGCTCGGCAGGTTCAAGCGGCGACGGGGGGCCAGCAACTGCGGCATTACTTAACGTCCCCTCAGGGTTGGCCTTCGATGGAGCAGGTAACTTGTACATTGCAGATCTTGGTAACAATAAGATCAGGAAGATAGCCATCTCGACTGGCGTAATCACTACTGTAGTCGGTAATGGTTCTGCGACATATGCAGGCGATGGTTTGCCGGCAACTTCATCTTCTGTATCGCTGAATAATCCCACAGCCCTTACATTTGACCCCGCGGGTAATATGTACATTGTCGATCAGGCAAACTATCGTATCCGTAAAGTTAACACTTCCGGTATTATTTATACGATATGCGGAAACGGCACTGGTGCCCATGGAGGTGATGGAAGTGCGGCCTCTGCGGCAACAATAAGTTCCGTTACCGGCATTGCTGTTGATGCAGCCGGTAATATATATCTTGCAGAGTATGGAACACAGGTAGTACGATACATCAATACATCTGGTATTATCAATACCTATGCGGGTACATTGTCTTCATCTGGTACAGGTGGAGATGGCGGTGCCGCCACTTCGGCAACGATCGATCACCCAATTGGCCTTTGGATGGCTTCCTCGGGCGATCTCTTTATAGCGGAGCAATATGGACATAGGATTCGTAAAGTAAATACAACAACCGGAATCATAACTACCGCCGCGGGTACTACAGCAGGCTTTTCAGGAGACGGCGGTGCCGCCGTTAGCGCACAGTTGAGCTTCCCGTCCGGTGTTACACTTGACGGTGCCGGTAATTTCTATATCGCCGACTATGGTAACTATGTTATCCGTAAAGTTTCTTCAACTTGTTCCGGTACTCCTTCTGTAGGCAGTGTCGTACCGTCGGTATCTTTTGTTTGCGGATCTTCAACTTCGTTCTCATTAGGACTTACTGGGACTTCATCCTCTACGTCTATTACTTATCAGTGGCAGTCGTCGCCGGATAATAGTACGTGGAGTAATATCACTGGCGCTACAGTTACACCATACGGAACCACACAAAGTGCGTCTACATATTACCGTTGCGTTCTAACCTGCCCGGCAAGTAGTTCGTCTAACACATCGGCATCAACATTTATTGGATTTTCAACGGCATGTTATTGCCGTCCTAGCTTTCAGGATTCTACAAATTCCTGTTACACTTATTACATGGGTATTTCTCATTTTAATGTAAACGGAGAGTCCGGGACAAGCATCAACGATTATACCGCATGTAATGGCCACGGCTACATAGACCGTACAACGCTTTCTGTTAATCTCGAACAAAGTTATTCATACACTGCAAGTATATATCATTCAGGGACATATAATATGAATGTTCAGGCTTGGATTGACTATGACGATGATGGAACTTTTTCTTCGAGCGAATCAGTGGGTGGTACGAATAACTACGGAACGGCAGGAACATTCGTAATTACTCCAATAATGTCTGCTACAGTTGGTAATCATACCATGCGTGTCATTACCTGCTATACTTCATCAGGCGGAGCCCCATACCCCTCAATAGATCCATGTGCCGGCGGGTACTTGTATGGTGATTCAAGGGATTTTACAGTAAATATTGTACCCTTACCCACATGTTCAGGCACCCCTTCCCCCGGAACGGTTAGTACCACCACAGCGCAGGCCTGCCCAAGTACACCGTTTACATTAACGCTTACTTCATTTTCAGCAGCAAGTAGCCTTGTGTTCCAATGGCAATCTTCACCTGACAGTGTGTCTTGGACGTCAATTTCAGGCGCTACTTCAAGTATTTATGTCACTACTGAAAGTGCCGTAACCTATTTCCGGTGCCAGGTTACCTGTACGGCAACAAGTACTTCAGCCTACTCTCCGGGCCGGAAAATAGATTACATCGGCTACTGTTATTGTACCCCAAGCTTTGCTCAGGCGACAATTTCTTGTTCCATGTATAATTTTGCTATCAACAGAACGCATACAATAGGAGCATCCGGTACATCTATTACCGATAACAACGTATGTACCGGCGCTGGTTATGAAGATTACACCGCGATGTCTGTAACCTACATACAAGGGCAGAATTATCTTGATACTATCGTTAGCAGTACTGGATCTGCAAGCTATACACTAAGCAACCAGATATGGATAGATTTTAATAACAACGGTACTTTCGAAACTACTGAAAAAGTTGGCGGAAAGTCACGTTACGTAGGCAATCCTGCAATTGCAGCTGATACGATCAGCATTCCTTCGTCTGCAGCTCCTGGTACGCATAGAATGAGGGTCTTACAGGATTACACTGGGACCGATGGTATTTATCCTTCTATTGATCCATGCGCTTCCGGTTATCAGTATGGTGAAGCCAGGGATTATACAGTCATTATAGCTAATCCTGCACCCGTTGTTTCTGCTTCACCAACAACAATTGCCTTCGGTACAGTGGCGACTGGCAGTTGTTCCATACTTCCTTGTGCATTAACGGGCTCATACCTTACTCCTTCTTCGGGAAATCTAACGGTAACCGCAAGTACGGCAGCATATAAAGTATGTTCTACCAGCACTGGCACATTCGTTACTTCTTACGTAATTGCCTATACCGGGGGGGCAGCCTTTGGTAATGTTTATGTTCAATTCTGTCCTACATCAACAGGTGCGTCGTTTGGCTGCATAAATGTTACTGGCGGTGGCCTTGCTACTACATATTGCATTGCGGTCAATGGTTCAGGTGCCGGACCTTGTACAGGTACCCCATCTGGTGGCTCGGCAACAGCAACACCAAACAACGGTGGAGGCAGTACTGCATTTGCGCTTGCACTTACTGGTGCTACGGTGGGTAGCGGAATTTCATACCAATGGAAATCTTGCCCTACAATTTCAGGAACTTATACAGCTATTACAGGTGCAACAAATGCCACCTATAATTTCACCGGCATAGCAGCAAATACATATTATGAGTGTACACTTCTTTGTAGTTATACCTCGGCTTCAGCCACATCTAATCCGGTGCTGATAACGTTTACAGGATGTTCTGGTACCGTTTCTGCGGGAACATCGACTTCGACATCGACTTACGTAACGAGCAGTGCAACTTCTTTTACTCTTGGCTTAACCGGAACTTCGGCGGGGTCAGATTTGACCTATCAATGGCAGTCATCAACAGATAATACTACCTGGAGCAATATTTCGGGCGCAACTTCGTCCACGCTGGCTACAACTGAATCCGTTTCCACTTTTTACAGGTGTATTGTTGCCTGCGCGGCATCGTCATCTGCTGCAAACTCTATTCCTGTGTTGGTGAGCTTTTCAAGTTCTGCATACTGTACACCAGCATTCGTATTTGCAAGTAGTTCTTGCTCGGGCGGCAGCTGTTCAGCAATGTCTCAGTTTCATACTAATGGTTTTTCCGGCACGTCTATTAACGATAATGCAGCGTGTACAGGTACTGGCTATCAAGACAAGACAGCTTTGACTGTTTCTTATTTGCAGAATACAACTTACTATGCAACCGTAATTGCAATTGCTTGTGCAACAGGCAGTGCCGGACTTGGCAATCAGGTGTGGATTGACTTCAACAGTAACGGTGTATTTGAATCATCTGAGACAGTAGGATATCGCTCTGGTTACACCGGTACCAGTGCAGTTGGCCTGGACACTCTGACAATTCCTGCGGGAGCAGCAACAGGTGTGAAAAGGATGAGGGTTGTTCAGATATATAACGCAGCAGGACATTATCCACCAACTTACATGATGGACCCTTGTACTGCTGGTTATTATTATGGTGAGGCAAGAGATTATACCGTAGTGATCGTTGGCGGAAGCTGTACTGGCACGCCAACTGCAGGATCTATCAGCGCATCAGTTACTTCTTCATGTACGGTGCCTTTCAGCTCAACACTTACAGTAACCGGGGCTTCGAGTGGAGCCGGTATAACTTACCAATGGCAGTCTTCATCAGATAGTGCATCCTGGTCGCCGATATCTGGTGCTACTTCTACAGTTTATTCTGCAAACGTTACCAGTTCGCCTACATATTATCGTTTATTGGTTACATGTTCTGCCAGTGGCATTTCTTCTGGAGTTGGTATTAAATTGGGGCTCACCCCTGCTCCTTCAACAGGTGCAATAACAGGGCCTGCTACAGTTTGTATTGGTGCAAACGCTACTTTAACTGATCCCGTTTCAGGTGGTACATGGACAAGTAGCGACAACAGTATTGCGACAGTAAACTCTGGTGGAATTGTGCATGGCGTGGCTGGTGGTTCAGTTATCATCACTTACACCGTTACAAATGCATGTTCATCGGCATTCACTACATATACTATGACCGTACTACCGGTTGTTGCCCCTATTACTGGTTCAACAACGTCAGTTTGTATGGCCTCTTCAATAACATTATCCGATGCTACTTCGGGTGGCACATGGAGCAGCACAGCATCCGGAGTGGCGACAGTTAGCCCAACAGGTGTTGTAACTGGTATTACAGTAGGCTCAACTACAATTTCTTACCTGATAACAGGTAGCTGTGGTTCGGTTGCCGCAACTACTACTGTTACTGTTATCACGGTACCATCGGTTCCCGCAATTACAGGCTCATCATCTGTTTGTACCGGCGGAACAACAACATTATCTAATGCTACATCAGGCGGTACATGGTCATCAGCCACTAGTTCTTTGGCAACTGTTGAGGCTACTACGGGTGTCGTACACGGTATTGCTTTAGGAACCGCCACTATATCTTATACAGTGACCAACGCCTGTGGAACTTCAAGTGCTTCTACTTTCGAGACGGTAACTACAGTAACCTCAGTCGCTGCAATTACTGGTCCGACTGCTGTTTGTGTGGCCCACGTAATCACGCTCGCATGTGCAACCACTGGTGGTACATGGAGTACAGCAAGTGGTACTGCAGGAGTTGATGCTTCTAGCGGCGTAGTTACAGGTTATTCGGCAGGTACGGCAGTTATTACGTACACTGTTACCGGTGCTTGCGGAACTTCTTTCTCCACTTACACTGTAACAATTAACCCACTACCTACAGCAGGAACCATTACAGGTACTCTTTCAGCATGTGCTGGTGGTGGAACTACTTCCTTGTCTGACGCTACTTCCGGTGGTGTATGGACTAGTTCAAACACTTCAATTGCAACGGTTGTAAGCACCACAGGTCTCGTTACAGGTGTAGCTGGAGGCTCAGTTAATATTTCTTATTCCGTTTCAAACAGTTGTGGTACTAACTCTACTTTTGTAAGTGTAACCATAACGCCATTACCTTCAGCTGGTACTATTGCGGGTTCTACAACAGTTTGCGTAAGTACAACATCTGCCATGGCTGACACAGCGACTGGTGGTGTATGGTCAAGTTCTAACGCTTCAGTAGCTACCATCGATCCTTCTACGGGTTTATTAACCGGGGTTTCATCTGGCACAGCAAATATTACTTATACCGTTACTAATGCATGCGGTTCTGCCCGTGTAAGTACTCCAGTTACAGTTAATTCGGCTCCTTCGGCCGGAACTATTACTGGCGCTTCTTCTGTGTGCGCAACATCTACAATTACACTTACTGACGGAGTTTCTGGTGGTACCTGGAGCAGCAGTAATACTGCGATTGCTACTGTTAACTCTTCGGGTGTTGTAAGAGGCGTTGCAGCCGGATCGGTTGTCATTTCTTATACTGCAACATCATCATGTGGCACCGCAACAGCAACTAAAACAATCACTGTAAACGCTATGCCATCTGCAGGTACTATCACAGGTTCTCTTCTGGTTTGTTCGGGTGCTACAATTACTCTTTCAGATACTGCGACTGGCGGTACCTGGAGTAGCAGCAACACAACAATAGCTACAGTGGGTAGTGCTACAGGTATTGTTACAGGCATATCAGGCGGTACAACAAATATTTCTTATACAGTTACCAATGGTTGTGGTACTGCAAGCGTTGGTGTGGCCGTTTCGGTTACAGCATTGCCTTCTGCAGGTACAATCACAGGTTCAACTTCTGTATGTATTGGTGCGACAACTACATTAGCTGACGCTACTTCAGGTGGCACCTGGAGTACAAGTAATACTACGGTAGCTACTGTAAGTGCTACCGGTGTTGTAACCGGCGTTAGCGCTGGCACGGACTCTGTTTTATATTCAGTTTCTAACTCATGCGGAACGGCAACTGCCTTCCTTATTATTAACTCAAGTGTTGCTCCATCAGCTGGAACTATTACTGGTATTTCCGCGATTTGTCAGGGTGCAGTAACTACGTTGTCTGATGCTGTTTCAGGTGGTACCTGGAGTAGTGCTAATACTGCGGTTGCTACGGTTAACAGCAGTGGTGCAGTTACCGGCGTTTCTGCAGGCAATGTTCTGATTTCTTATACCATTACAGGGACCTGTGGCTCAGTAAGCGCAACCAAGCTTGTTTTGGTTACCGGGCTGCCATCTGCAGGTACTATTACTGGTACGCTCAATGTTTGTATCGGCGGAACTTCAGTTTTGTCTGATACAGCAGCTGGTGGAACATGGAGCACAAGTGCATCATCTATTGCATCAATTACTTCGTCAGGTATTATGACTGGTGTTGCTGCTGGCAGCGCTACCATTTCTTATACCAAGACAAACAGTTGTGGTTCGGCAGTTGCGACTGCCACTGCTAACACTCAGGTTTCTCCTGTGGCTGGTACTATTACCGGTACTACGTTAGTTTGTGCAGGCGCTACAACAACTCTGTCCGACGCGTCGGCAGGTGGTGTGTGGAGCAGCACAGCTTCTGGTATTGCTACGGTTGACCCGGCTACAGGTGTGGTAACCGGAGTGGCAGCAGGTTCAGCAACAATATCCTACACCGTTACAAATGCCTGTGGTTCTGCAAGTACTTCAACTGGTGTTACAGTTGATCCTGCAGTTTCGGCGGGTACTATCACTGGTACCAATTCAGTTTGCCCGGGTTCAACAACAGCACTAGCCGATGCCGTTTCCGGCGGTTCATGGAGTAGCAGCAACACAGCTGTTGCCACAGTTAACTCAACTGGTTTGGTTTCGGGTGTTACGCCTGGTACAGCGGTTATTTCTTACTCAGTAACTAACACCTGCGGTACTGCAAGTGCGTTAGATACCGTAACTGTAAACAACGCACCGTCTGCTGGCACTATTACAGGAGTATCTGCAGTTTGTACAGGTGCAACTACTACATTGGCCGACGCAATTTCAGGTGGTACTTGGACTAGCAGCAACACTGCTATTGCTACTGTTAATGCATCCGGAGTAGTAAGGGGTGTAACCGGTGGTTCTGTTACTATTTCCTACACAGTAACTAATAGCTGTGGTTCTGCAACTTCAACGCTTGCAGTTACCGTAAATACCACTCCTTCTGCCGGTACAATTTCTGGTGCGACCACTGTGTGTGTTGGTGCAACTACTACATTGGTTGATGCAGTTTCAGGTGGTACCTGGAGCAGCAGCAACACAACAATTGCAACTATTAACTCTTCCGGTACAGTACGCGGTATTGCAGCAGGAACTGTTACTATTTCTTATATCATTACCACAAGTTGCGGTACTGGCGTTGCTACTCAATCATTCACGGTTACTACAAGTGGATCTGCGGGTACAATTACAGGTACTACAGCATTGTGCACAGGTTCAAGTTCTACATTGGCCGATGCAGTTACAGGTGGTACCTGGGCCAGCAGCAATACTTCAATCGCAACTATTAGTCCTTCTGGTGTTGTAAGAGGAGTTTCCAATGGCAGCGCAACAATTTCTTATACTGTAACAAGTAGCTGTGGTACAGCAACTGCAACCACAACTGTTACTGTAAGTTCAACGCCATCTGCAGGTACCATTACCGGTACACCTACGGTTTGCGCCGGGTCTACTACTACATTGGCCGATGCGGTTGCAGGTGGCACATGGAGTAGCAGTAACACGTCTGTAGCTTCTGTGAATGCTTCCGGAGTTGTTTCGGGTGTTTCTGCAGGATCTGCAACTATTACATATACCGTAGTATTCAGTTGCGGAACTGCAACAACGACTATGTCGGTTACTGTTAACCCATTGCCTGCTGCCGGTACCATTTCAGGTACTTCAACAGTTTGTACAGGGTCAACCGTTACCCTGACTGATGCTGCCGCTGGTGGTACATGGACGAGCAGCAACGCTGCAATCGCGACTGTTACTGCAACCGGCGACGTTACAGGTGTCTCTGTAGGTTCAGCAACCATATCTTATACAGTGACTACCGCATGCGGAACTGCAACAGCTACTGCTGCAATTACAGTTGTGTCTGGTGCTTCTGCCGGTACAATTACCGGTACAACTACTTTCTGCCAGGGAGCTACAAGTACACTGGCTGATGCCGTTTCAGGTGGTACCTGGACCAGCGGCAATACAGCTGTAGCTACTGTATCAGCTTCAGGTGTGGTTGTTGGTGTATCAGGTGGTACTTCAATTATTTCTTACGGAATTGCAAGCAGCTGTGGTACAGCATATGCAACTACTACAGTTACTGTTAATCCGCTTCCTTCTGCCGGCACCATTACTGGTACGTCAGCTGTTTGTGTGGGTAGCACTACTACTTTGGCTGATGCCGTAGCTGGTGGTGTATGGACAAGCAGTAACAATACTATTGCCACAGTTGGCACTACAGGTATTGTTACCGGTGTGGCTTCTGGTTCTGTTACTATTTCTTATACAGTGACAAATGCCTGTGGTTCATCGACAACTACTAATGCAGTTACCGTTGGTACTGCGGCCTCCGCTGGTACAATAACCGGTACAACTTCAATTTGCCTGAGTACTTCTTCTACATTGAGTGATGCTGTAACAGGCGGCACATGGAGCAGCAGCAATACGGCTATTGCTACCGTTGATGCGGGTGGTGTAGTTTCTGGTGTAAGCGCCGGAAGTGCAACCATTTCTTATACTGTAACTGGTGCTTGTGGCGCTGTAAGCGCAACAATACCTGTTACAATTATCTCGGGTGTTAGCGCGGGTACAATTACAGGTACAACTACTTTCTGCGCAGGAACTTCCA
>CANCOG010000027.1 GCA_947379685.1 Flavipsychrobacter stenotrophus
CTGGCAACAGAACTTAGTAAGAAAGACACTGGTCAGACAATTTACATACTGGACGAACCAACTACCGGGCTGCATTTTGAAGATATCAAACACCTGCTTTCTGTGCTCAACAGACTGGTAGACCGTGGCAATACAGTGCTCGTTATAGAGCACAATATGGACGTGATAAAAGTAGCTGACTACGTCATTGACATGGGTCCTGAAGGAGGCTCCGGCGGAGGCAAATTAGTTGGTGAAGGCACTCCCGAAAAAATTGCTAAAATAAAGGACAGCTTTACCGGGGTGTTTTTGAAGGATGAGTTGGTTTATGGGAAGAATTGAAAATCTGCTTCAACTGATTTAAAATCTATGGACTTGGCTTTCGACCTTTGAGAGTTGGCAATGCATAGCAGTTGTGGGCATGGTGGAAATAAAAAGGTGTAATCATGAACGGGGATGCTGTGGCATTACCCCGATACATTTTACTACTATTTCTTACCCCTTAGCATCCCTTTCGACAACTTCCGCGCTCTCTTCTTGAGAATAATAAAATGAGTCACACTTCCATTTGTGTACGAACCTGGTTTCAATTTCCCCTGAAAGTCACTATAAGATTTACTAAAAGAAATCAGTGATTCCAGGCTGTCAACAAATTTCATGACCTTTTTACCTTCTTTAATAGTGCGAGATTGGGATGCTGGATTTCCATAAGTTCTAAACTGATAAACTCGGGGAGAGGACGTCTCAATAGAGAAAGTATAACCATCGGACACATCAAACCTTTGCCCAGTGCTGTCCTCATCCCATCCTTTGATGGCTTCACCCGAAGGCAAGTCGTCGATTGCTCTTGTTAAGGAAAACGCTTGCCTGGCTAACGAAGAGTCAATGGATACCTTATTAAAAAGGACTTTCCGGTCGTTAGAGTTCCTTTTGCCCTCTTTATAAGCATAGTTGGTTAACTGCCCGTGAAACGTTTTAAAATCATCGGTCCATATGTCAGCCACGTGTCCAAATTGATAAAAACGAAAATGAAAACTATCCGGTGATTTCGTTAAGTCCATTAATTGTAAGCTTGATTCTCTCTCTCTCTTCATTCTAAAAAACGTTTGCGAATCAATTGGCATTACCTTAGGAATGATAACGAGCTTCCCCTGCTGGGCTACCAATGTGCCAGTCAGGAGTAACACAATAAGCAGGCAACAAAATGTTCTCATAAATGGTCATCAAACCAAATAAAGAATGGCTTCGCAGCAAACAAATTAATCAATAATAATGGATTGACGAAAATGCCCATACAAAAAAACACCCCCTCCTGAGTTTCATCAAAAGGGGGTGCAATATTTCTTATAGAAACTTTACGATTAAATAGGTTTCCTATCGTTGTTATTATGACTGAAACGCCTGCGGGGAGCCTGTTTAATGGCATTGGGGCGTTGAACTACATCCTTGTTCTTGGGCAGGTTAATGTGTACCATTCCTTCGGCGCTCATCGGGTAAGGGTGGCCTTCTTCAACAGGAATCTTCATACCAATCAACTTCTCAATATTTCTCCAGTCGGCCCTTTCTTCGCCATCGCAAAACGACATTGCAATACCGCTGGCACCTGCACGGCCGGTTCGGCCAATACGATGCACATACGTTTCAGGCACTTCCGGTATTTCGTAGTTAATTACATGCGATAGCAAGTCAACATCAATGCCTCTTGCAGCGATATCGGTAGCTACCAATACGCGAATACGGCTGTCCTTGAAATCTCCAAGCGCACGCTGACGAGCATTCTGGGACTTGTTACCATGAATAGCTGCTGCCTTTATGTCTACTTTCTCCAGGTCTTTCACAACCTTATCTGCACCATGTTTTGTGCGGGTAAATACCAGAACACGTTTAATTGCCGGGTTCTTCAAAACATGCGTCAGTAATTGCCTTTTGTCCTTCTTGTCCACAAAAAACACCGACTGTACTACAGTTTCCGCGGTTGTTGATGCAGGCGTTACTTCTACTTTTTCAGGATTAACCAGAATGGTGTTGGCAAGCTTCTGTATCTCTGGTGGCATGGTAGCTGAGAAGAACAGCGTCTGCCTTTTTGCAGGGAGTTTCGCTACTACTTTCTTAACATCGTGTATGAATCCCATGTCCAGCATACGATCGGCTTCATCAAGTACGAAAATGCTGATATCCTTGAAGCTGATAAACCCCTGGCTCATCAGGTCGAGCAAACGACCCGGTGTTGCTATAAGGATATCAATGCCGTGCCTGAGTGCCTGAACCTGTGCTCCCTGCGGAACACCACCAAAAATAACTGTGTGCCTCAGGTGAAGGTTCCTGCCATAGGCCGCAAAACTCTCACCTATCTGTATGGCTAATTCGCGGGTAGGGGTAAGTATTAATGTCTTGATTACCTTGTGGCTGCGTTCAGCATGCTGGGCGTGCAATGCCTGTAAAATAGGTATTGCAAATGCAGCTGTTTTTCCGGTACCAGTTTGGGCGCAACCTAAAAGGTCCTTGCCCTGCAATAAAATGGGTATGGCCTGCTCCTGTATGGGCGTAGGCTGAGTGTACCCTTCAGTCTCGAGCGCCTTTAAAATAGGCGCAATGAGGTTCAAATCGTTAAATGTCATAGTTAAATAATAAAGCGCTGTGTGACAATACCAGTATTGGTGTCCCTGTATGGTACAGGGATTGTCAGCAGGCAAACCAGTCCAGATTGCTCTGGGAAGTGTATAACGCAATCCGTTTTATGAACGGTTTTAGCTTGCGAAAATAGATGTTTGAAACTGACCCGGGAAGGAACGCAGCAATAAATAATAATGTAAAGGTACGGTTTTAAAAATAGAATGTTGTTATAACAAACATAAAGGTGAACACTAATGCTTCCCTTTATGCCTGTGGTATCTATTTATAACTCCTCGCTTCCTGATTCCGGTTCAAAATCAAGTACTATCGAATTCATACAATACCGCTGCCCGGTAGGCGCAGGGCCATCGTCAAAAATATGCCCGAGGTGAGAGTCGCACCGGCCGCAAAGCACTTCTGTGCGTCGCATGCCGTGAGTATTATCGGGCACATAACTCACACTGCCCTCATGCATCGACTCATAAAAACTTGGCCATCCGCATCCGCTCGAAAATTTGGCGTCCGACTTAAACAACGGGTTACCACAAACAGCGCAATAGTAAGTGCCCCTTGTATCGGTGCGCCAGTACTTGCCCTTAAAAGCCCATTCCGTCCCCTTTTCACGGGCAACCTTATAAACATCAGAGGGAAGTATACCTTTCCATTCTTCATTACTCACTTCAAGGTGAAGGGTATCTGTCCGCGAATAATGTGGGTTCAATTTAATATCTGCCATAGCTAAAGTTGTTAGAGGAGTTTCAAAGTTAAGGAAGCAAGCGACTCCCCGCTTTATAAACGTCAAAAACAAGCCAACTGGTTTGTTCATACAGGGAATTAAGGTTGCATTAACACAATCAAAAAAAATAATGCGGATGCACCGAAGCGCATCCGCATTTGATAAAACTGAATTACTTTCCGATTATTGTATTACAACCTTCCTGGTATATACATTACCATCTGCCTGAACGCGCAGGAGGTAAGTTCCTGCAGCGAATTGGCTCATATCGAAATACATAGTTTGCTCGCTGTTAGATTTTACCTCAATCACCTTGCCGCTGATATCGGTGATAACTACCGTAGCATTCGCAGTCCCCTCAGGTAATTCAAGGGTAAATGCACCATTATTCGGGTTAGGGTAAATCTTGATGTCGCCATGTTCTTCATCAACTGACGAGCCTCCCGTAAAACCACGATGTGCGGTAATGGTGATCACCTTCGATAAGGAAGCAGTGCCGCAGCTTGTAGAAACAGTATATACAACTGTGTCTGTGCCTGTAGCAACACCATGAACAATTCCCGTTGTGTTAACGGTAGCCAGACTGGTATTGCGGCTGGTCCATGTACCGCCTGAAACGGTTGTAGTCAATACTATATTCGCACCGACAGCAACAGATGACGGACCCGAAATAGTACCTGCACTTGCTGTGGTCACACTCAGTGCCTTTGTCTTTGTTGATGTACCACAACCATTAGTGATAAAGTAGGTTATGATGGTAGCTCCGCTGGAAATACCTGTAACCACACCCGATGAAGTAATTGTAGCTGCGGCAGTATTACTGCTTATCCAACCACCACCGCTAAACGAATCGGTAAGCGTAGTGGTGGCACCTGCGCAAACTGACGAAGCACCAGAGATAATAGAAACATATGGCAATGCGTTAACCGTAAAGGCCTTGGTTGCAAACGCTGATCCGCAACCGGAAGTTGCCGTATAGGTAATAGTAACACTTCCTGCGGCAACACCAGTTACAACACCAGTTGTACTAATACTGGCCACCGAAGGATTACTGCTGCTCCAGGTGCCACCGGTCACTGAATTGCTAAGTGTTGCAGAAGCTCCGCGACATACAGCCGCCACTCCTGAAATAGTGCCTGCGCTTCCCGAAGCGGCTACAGCGATTGACCTCGTAGCTATTGCGGTTGCACATGTGCTGGAAACATAATAGGTAATGGTCACAGTTCCACCTGTAACACCTCTAACAACTCCTGTAGATGCAACCACAGTTGCAACGGCAGTATTGCTACTCAGCCATGTTCCGCCGGTTGCAGAACTGGTCAATGTAATTGTTGTGCCTGTACAAACTACGGTTGGGCCTGAAAGAGTACCTGCACTAGGCAAGCTGCCTACAGTCATACCCTTTGCTGCACTGGCCGTTCCGCAAGCATTTGAATTTGTGTAAGAAATGATCACTGATCCTGCGCTTACGCCGGTTACTGTCCCAGAGCTGTTCACAGAAGCTATGGAAGCATTACTTGTGCTCCACGTACCACCGCTGGTTGTATCCACCAAAACCGTACTTAAACCCGCACAAACCGATGAGGCTCCGGTAATACTACCTGCAGAAGGGGCAGCGCTTACAGTTATTGATTTAGTGGCAACTGCTGTACCGCAGATACCGGTTACTGAATACGAAATAGTTACAGTGCCCGCAGCCACAGGTATTACAATACCGCCAGTACTTACTGTCGCCAATGATGGGTTACTGCTGGTCCAGGTACCACCTGATACAGAATTAGTAAGAGTAATTGTAGTGCCGGTACAAGCTGTTGAAGCACCTGATATAGTGCCCGCATTTGGCGAAGCATTTACCACCATACTCTTGGTTACAGTCATAGTACCGCAGCTACCAGTTACAGCATAACTTATGGTTGCCGTTCCTACAGCAACTCCCGTTACAACACCTGCCGAATTAACACTTGCTATCGATGCATTACTTGAACTCCATGTGCCACCGGTGGTCGCATCCGTAAGTGTAGTTGTTACTCCAGTACAAACTGACGAAGCTCCTGATATTGCACCTATTGTAGTTGCTGCATTTACAACCATAGTTGTTGTGCGCGAAGTAGATCCGCAGCTGTTTGTCACGGTATACGATATTGTGGCGGTTCCAGCACTTATACCCGTAACCACGCCAGAGGCACTAATAGTTGCAACCGAAGTAGCTGAACTACTCCAGGTGCCGCCAGTCGTTGCGTCGCTGAGTGTAGCAGTAGCTCCTGCACAAATTGTGGTAGTACCTGTAATAATGGCTGGAGTAGCGGGTGGCGCCGTAACGACAATTCCACGTGTAGCTGACACGGTGCCGCAACTGTTAGAAATGGTATAAGAAATTGTCGCTGTTCCTGCAGCAACTCCTGTGGCAACTCCAGTAGACGAGCCGATAGTAATGATAGAACTGGTTCCTGAGCTCCAAACACCACCTGAAGTGGCATCGGTAAGTGTTACTGATCCACCAACACAAACAGCTGTCGGGCCACTTATTGAACCCGGTGTTGCCGGTGCAGCTGTTACGGTAACAGTTACTGAACTGGACGAAGTGCCGCAGCTGTTCGTTAATGTATAAGAGATAGTGGTTGTACCAGCAGAAACTCCCGTAACCACGCCAGAGGAAGCGCTTACAGTTGCAACCGAAGTTGAAGTGCTTGTCCAGACACCACCTGAAGTGACATCAGTGAGCGTGGTTGTTGCGCCAACACAAACTGCAGGGGTACCGGTAATTGCCGCTACTGAAGGTGCACCACCAACGGTGATAGTCTTCGTTGCCACAACGGTTCCACAGCTACCAGAAATAGAATATGAAATAACTACAGTTCCTGCGGAAACCCCGGTTACTACACCGGAACTTGCAACAGTTGCTATAGATGTATTAGCACTTGACCAACTACCACCTGAAACTGAATCTGCAAGCGTAATTGATGCGCCTACACAAACTGAAGATGGTCCGGAAATTGTGCCTGCCGAGGAAGAACCAGCAATAACGGTAACGGTTTGGGCTACATCAGTAGTTCCACAGCTGCTGGTTACAGAATATGTAATGAAAGCGGTACCAGCAGTTACCCCGGTAACTAATCCTGTGCCCATGCCAACTGTAGCTATACCTGGAGTGCTAGTGACCCAAATGCCACCTGACGTCGCATCAGTCAAAGTTATTACAGAACCGACACAAACTGTTGTAGGGCCGGATATTGCAGCAACCGAAGGAGCTCCCCCGGTAACTTTCCTGATACGGTAATTACTGTATTCACCTATAATAATATTGCCTGAAGCATCGGTTGTAACAGAGGTAGGCAGGTTCAGCATGGCTGCAGTTGCTGCGCCGCCATCGCCCGAAAAGCCGGAAGTACCGGTACCCGCTACGCTGGTGATAATACCTGAGGTATTTATTCTGCGCACCCTGTTGTTATACTGATCTGAGATGTAAATGTTTCCTGCATTGCTCACGAAAACGCCTGAAGGGCGGTTCAATTGTGCAGCTGTTGCGGGACCACCATCTCCACCACTCCCTGATGATCCTGTACCGGCAACGGTAGAGATAATACCGGAAGTATTTACCTTACGTAGTCTGTGGTTTGTATTGTCCAGCAAATATAGATTACCAGCCCCGTCAGTTGCTATTGAAGCGACATTGGATATGTTTGCGGCTGTTGCAGCCCCACCATCCCCAGAGAATCCCGATGTCCCGGTACCGGCATAAGTAGAGATAATGCCTGAAGAATTTACTTTGCGAATGCGGGAATTGCCATAGTCTGAAATATAAACGTTTCCCGACGCATCGCATGCCACTGAAGTAATGATCCCAAGTTTTGCAGCCGTTGCTGCACCGCCATCGCCACTATATCCCGTAGTTCCGTTACCGGCAAACGTTGAAATAACGCCTGATGTATTTACTTTACGGACCCTGTAGTTACTGGCATCAGAAATATACAAGTTTCCAGACGCATCCATGGCAAGCCCATTGCAGCCAGACAATGTTGCCGCTGTAGCTGCTCCACCATCGCCGCTGTACCCACCACCTGCAGAACCGGCAAACAAAGTAATAATTCCTGATGTACTGATCTTACGTACAATGTTGTTGTACGCATCGACCATGTATACATTGCCAGATGCATCAGCGACAACCGAAGACAAGCCAGCCAGAGTAGCCGCAGTAGCGGCACCACCATCGCCACTATGGCCATTGGTACCGCTACCGGCTATTGTAGTGATTGTAGTACATGTCGTTCCACCTGTATAAGTGACACATGATACTGAAGAGTTTGCAGAAGTACTAGTATAAGGACAGGCAACAACACATCGATAGCATGTGTTCGCACTAATCCCCGAAAAATTATAAGTACTGTTTGTAGCACCAGATATATTGGTATATGTTCCTCCGCTTGACGCAGCTGACTGCCACTGGTATGTGATACCGCCAGAAGTAGAAGCCCCTGACAAGCTAAGCGTAACCGTAGTAGAAGAATCACCACTTGCAGGGCTGGCAGTAGCTGTACCTCCGGTAGGTGTACCACTACATACTGAACCACCTGTACCGGAAACTGATCCACATGTTGAAGCGGATGTTCCGCCTCCCGTTACAGTAACACAGCCTGAATAGGCAGTAGCGGAAGACGGGCAAAACTGTACATAAATATTGGTAGATGATATTGTTCCTCCAGTATAAGAAATGGTATATGACGAAACCCAGGAACTTGCCCCTACAGTGCCGCTAACTGAATAACCAGCAGGCGCAGTAACAGTGACAGTTCCCGAAGATGGTGTAAGGTAAGTACCTGTAACAGTGAAGTAACTTGCACTGGAGCACGAACCCACTGTGACCGTACCAAAAGAAAGCGAAGTAGGTGCCAGAGTGATAACTGGCGGAGGAATAATATTTACTGTATAATCTCTCGCCTCTCCATAATAATAACTTGAACCACCGCAAGGGTTAATAGAAGGATAAGATGGTGTAGAATAAACAACGAATACCCTCATTCTGTGGCTTCCCAAAGTCGCAGATGATGGAACAGCAATTGAATAAGGACGTATACCGGTGAAGGTATTAGAACCACCCACACTTTCTGAACTCTCAAAAGTACCGTTATCATTAAAATCGATCCAGGTTTGTGTATTCAATGCATAAGAAGAGGTAGTTTGCACTGACGCTGTATAGGTAGTTGCCTGAACCAACGAACATGACATGGAGGTCATGTCCATGTACCCGGTTCCGTTACAAGTAGCAGTATCGAGAATGGATGTACTTGAAGCACCATTAAGCGTAAACCTTGAAATTGACATGCGATAAGAAGTGCAGCCTGTTGAAGCTGAAGAAAAAGTTGGTGAGCAGTAACAAGCCGAGGCATAGTTAACAAAAACCGGTGAAGAAAATGCCGAAGAACCTGAACACGAAACCGAACAACGGTAATACTTCGCCGATGTTTCAGTGGTGGCATATGATACCGTTGTTGCCCCTGACATGGTTGTCCATGTTGAACCGTCAGGAGAAGACTGCCACTGATAGGTCAAACCAGAAGCTGAAGTACTGCCAGAAAGATTTAAGGTAAAACTGAGCGAAGGACAAACTGTAGGCAAAGTTGATGTTGCGGTGCCTGCACTTGGCGTGCCGCTGCACGATGCCGTAGCAACCACACGTACCTGATAATCCCTGCCTTCTCCATATTCCATGCCGCTCCCGCCGCAAGGATTAATTGTAGGATAACTGCCGGAATAATGATCACAAGTTATAACCCTCATGCGGTGCGTACCCAGTGCTGCAGATGCAGGTATAGTTACAGAGAAAGTAGTGTACGATGTATAGGCATTTAGCCCGCCAACGCTCTCGCTCGATTCGAACGTCGTGTTGTTATTGAAGTCAATATAGACCTGGCCATTCATGCTGGAATAACCTCCCGGCGCATATGACAACCCGGCAGTATAAGTACCGCCTTGCTGAACGAGTACTGAGTCAGCACCATAGAAATTCTGGTAACCGGACCCTGTACAGTTGGCACTGTCTACAATAGTCGTTCCGCTGTGCCCGTTTAAGGTAAACAATCCAATCGTGTACCCATAGGTAGTGCACGCAGCAGACGCATACACAAAACTGGGCGTACACTGGCTGTAACCAGCATTTGGCATTGCCCAAACTGATAGGCAGGCTAATAAAAAAACTAGTAACGATTTTTTCATAAACATTTGGTTTGAAGGTGAGACACGGAGATTGTTATGGTTATAGATATTAATTGAAAAATTTCAAATAAGACACGATTGATTGAATGGCTACTCCAAAAAAAACAACTGGAGAGTGCTGACTGATTTCCAGACAGCGATTGTGGACAAAAACGCGATAAAATGCTTGATGCATGCATAGAGATACTCAAAAGCAGAAATTTCAAAAAAACTTATTTGGTAACAAATATATGTTATAAAACGCAAAACGCCCGCATTTGTCAAGGCGTTTTTTTGTTAATCAATACCCACTCTTCAAATCGAATAACTCAATTTTAGTATACTTAGGGTCAAAAAATAGATTTCCTACACACAGCATTATTTATCAACAGTATACACTATCGCGCTATCAATACTATAAACACTTAAAAAGTCCCAAAAGCATATACAATTAAAATAATATAAAAACAAAAAATGCGGCTGACCTGAAAGGCACATCCGCATTTTCTTCAACTATTAACTTTCAATTAATTACTCAATAATCACCTTCTGACTATACATTCTGCCATCTGCGCTTACCCTAATCAGATATGCACCGGCCGCATACTGCCGCATGTCAAAATACATGGTTTCCTCGCTGTTTGATTTTACTTCTATCACCTTGCCGGAAATGTCGGTGATCATCACTGTCGCATTTGAAGTGCCTTCCGGGAGCTCAAGCGTAAACGAGCCGTTGTTCGGGTTCGGGTATACTTTTATGCTGCCTGTTGCTTCTTCAACTGATGCAAACCCGCGATGGGCAGTAACCGAGATCGCCTTCGATACAGTTGCTGCGCCGCAGCTTGTTGAAACCGTATAGACAACTGTGTCAGTTCCCGTAGCCACTCCCCGCACAATGCCTGACGTCCCTACAGTCGCTATGCTGGTATTGCTACTCGTCCAGGTACCGCCGGATACTGTGGTAGTTAGAACAATAGACGCTCCAACCGCAACTGATGACGGTCCCGCCAAACTGCCGGCTGTCGCTGTACTTACTGTAAGAGCCTTTGTCTTCACCGATGTGCCGCAACCATTGGTGATAAAGTAAGTAATAATAGTTGACCCGGCAGATATGCCTGTAACAACACCCGAAGAAGTTATTGTTGCTGCAGCCGTATTGCTGCTGATCCAGCCACCACCGCTGAACGAATCTGTCATCGTAACCGTCGTTCCTGTACAAACAGAAGAAGGACCAGATATGATAGAAACATACGGCAATGCATTAACCGTAAATGCCTTGGTAGCAAACGCCGAGCCACAACCTGATGTTGTTGTATACGTAATAGTTACGCTGCCTGCAGCCACCCCTGTAACAACGCCAGTAGAACTTATTGAAGCAATAGTAGCATTGCTGCTGCTCCAGGTGCCGCCGCTTACACTGTTAGTCAGCGTTGCCGAAGCCCCGCGGCATACTGCTGCCACACCTGTTATTGTACCCGCGCTGCCCGAAGCGGCTACTGTAATGGACCTGGTAGCTATAGCTGTGGCACAGGTACTGGAAACATAGTATGTAATAGTTACTGTTCCTGCTGTTACTCCCCGCACAACGCCCGTTGAAGCTACAACTGTAGCTACTGCCGTATTGCTACTCAGCCATGTGCCTCCAGTAGCCGTGCTACTTAAAGTTATTGTAGTACCTGTGCAAACGGCTGTTGCACCGGAAAGTGTACCGGCACTTGGCAAACTGCCAACTGTCATTCCTTTAGCGGCACTCGCTGTTCCGCAGGCATTGGTTTTAACATAAGATATCGTTGCACTTCCGGCAGCAACTCCCGTCACAATGCCAGAACTGTTTACTGACGCAACTGACGAATTACTGCTGCTCCATGTCCCTCCTGTTGCTGTATCCGTCAACGTTGTGGTCAATGCTGCACAAATTGTTGACGCACCGCTAATACTGCTCACAACAGGAGCCGAACTTACAGCCACTGATTTTGTAGCGATCGCACTGCCGCAGGTACCGCTAACAGCATACGAAATAGTAACACTACCAGCTGATAATGGTAAAACAATACCACCTGTACTTACGCTTGCAATTGAAGGTGCGCTACTGGTCCAGGTTCCACCTGAAACTGAACTGGTAAGCGTTATTGTGGTGCCCGTGCAAACTGTTGCAGCACCGGAAATTGTACCTGCACTTGCAGCAGGACTTACAGTAATGGGACGTGTTGTTGTAGCTGAGCCACAGCCTGAGGTGACAGTATAAGTTATAGTTGCGGTTCCTGCAGTTACGCCGGTAATAACTCCAGATGAATTTATCGTAGCAATTGACGTATTACTACTGCTCCAGGTTCCGCCCGTAGTCGTATTGGTAAATGTTGTTGTGGCACCCACGCAAACTGTTGAAGCACCGGATATAGTACCAGCCGTAGAACCGCTGGTAACAACAACAGTTGTCGTCCGTGCCGCAGAGCCACAGCTATTGGTTACTGTGTAGGAAATTAAAGCAGTCCCCGGACTCACACCCGTTACCACGCCGGAAGCATTAATAGTCGCTACTCCTATAGATGTGCTGCTCCAGGTACCACCTGTAGTAGCATCTGCCAGAGTACTTGACGACCCCGTGCATATTGAAGTAGACCCGGTAATAATGGCCGGTGTAGTTGCACCGGCATTAACAGTGATCACCTTTGTGGTAGTCACCGACCCGCAGCTACTGGTAAAAGTATAAGTAATGGTCGCTGAACCTGCCGACACACCCGTAACAGAACCTGTCGCTGCATTAACAGTAGCTATTGAAGAATTACTGCTGCTCCAGGTACCACCCGATGTAGAATCTGTAAAAGTAGTTGATGCACCCGCACAAACACTGCCTGCGCCTACAATAGATGCCATATACGGCAGCCCGGAAACTGTAATAGTTTTTGTTACACTACCCGCACCGCAGGTGCCAGATACAGCATAAGTAATAACAGCTGTACCTATACTTACACCAATAACCACGCCTCCGCCATCTACGGTCGCAATTGATGATGCCGAACTGCTCCACGTACCACCTGATGTAGCATCGGTCAAGGTTATGTTGCCGCCCGGGCAAACGGTTGAAGGACCGGAGATAGCGGCAAGGGCTGTACCACCAGCACTAACTTTTCTAACGACACTGTTGGTCGCATCAGCTACATACACATTCCCGTAATTATCAGTTGCCACATCCCTCGGCCATTGAAATGCACCTGCAGTCGCTGGACCACCATCACCATAATAGCCCGGGTTGCTCCCTGCAAAAAATGAGATAATGCCTGAAGGAGCAATCTTGAAAATATTTACATAATAGTTGCTTCCCACATAGAGATTTCCACTTGTGTCGATAGCGATAGAACTGGGCTGAGTCAACCTGAAAGTTGTTGCAGGAACACCATCGCTATAAGAACCGCTACCTCCCGTACCCGCGATAGTGGATACAATACCAGAAGTATTTATCTTTCTTATGCGGTGATTGGCATTATCGCAAAAATAAATATTGCCCGGTGCATCTACACAAATTCCATTTGGTAAAAATGAAGCTGCGCTCGCCGGGCCGCCATCACCGCCGAAAGAGGAACTTCCGGTACCGGCAATAGTTGAAATGGTTCCCGATGTATTGATCTTCCTGATTCGATAGTTATTTCCATCAGAAATCAAGAGATTTCCTGCACCGTCAATGGCAATCCCATTTGGGTATGACAATTGAGAAGCTGTGGCGGGCCCACCATCACCGGCAAATCCGGGGTAACCATTTCCCGCAATAGTAGAAATTATACCAGCCGGGGTAATTTTTCTTATATAATCCCCATCAATAAAATATAGATTACCCGCCCCATCCGCTTTCATCCACGAAGGAGCGACAAGTCGCGCATTTGTCGCTTGTCCGCCATCGCCAGTGTGGCCCCCACTATCAGTTCCGGCATACGTAGAAATAATGCCTGATGTATTTATTTTTCTGATCCTGTGGTTATAGTAGTCTCCAAAATAAACATTCCCGGAAGCGTCTGCCGCTACTGATATAGGGTAATTAATGATAGATGCAGTTGAAGGACCTCCATCACCATAATAACCATAGGTTGCATTTCCTGCTATCGTTGTGAGGATATTGCAGGAAGTAGGTGGACTTACTGTTACAAATTTAGAGGAATAGGAAGTGCCGCATGAATTACTGATGGTGTATTGTACAGCAGCAATGCCACTCGAAACTCCAGTAACAACTCCCGTTGAGGTAACTGTTTCCACGGTGACATCCGTTGAATTCCAGTTACCCCCTGAAGGCTTAACAGTTAAGGTAATTGCCGCTCCTATCGCAACCGCAGAGTAGCCGGAAACAGCAGAAATTGGTGCAAGACCCGGAGTAAATCTCCTGATACGGTTATTCCCATTATCTGCCACAAAAACATTCCCTACACTATCTATACTCACCCCCGTTGGCCCATTGATACCCGAAGCGGTTGCCATAACACCATCTGTTGCTGTTGTGCTGCCATTCCCTGCAATAGTTGAAATTGTACCATTGACGATTATCACTTTTCGTACTCTATTATTCCCGAAGTCGTTTATGTATAAATTATTTGCCTGGTCTACCATTAAACCCGACGGTGTATTCAATGCTGCTGAAATGGCCGAGTAACCGTCTCCTGAAAAACCAGCTGTACCACTGCCAACACAGGTCGACATCATACCGTCAAATCTTATTTTCCTGATCCTGTGGTTAAGTCCATCGGCTATGTAAATATTGGTATACATGTCTATCGCAATTCCATTTGGGGAATGAAGCAATGCAGCAGTTGCCGGGCCACCGTCTCCCGAAAAACCTGACGAACCCGGCGTTCCTGCAATCGTACTTATAACCCCCGAAGTATTGATTTTACGCACACAGTGGCCCGCAAATTCAACTACATACAGATTCCCTGAAACGTCAAATGCTATGTCAGACGGTGAATTAAGTGCAGCCGCCGTCGCCAACCCACCATCACCGGTATGGGCCGTAGAACCGGTACCTGCGATTGTAGAAATAATGCCACTGGTATTAATTTTCCTGATTACAGCAGAAGTGAGATCGGCAAAATAAATATTACCTGCGGCATCCATGATCAGACCGGCAGCTCCATTTATTCTTGCGGCTGTCGCAGCCCCACCGTCGCCGGTATAGCCAGCGGTACCGGTGCCTGCTACTACAGATATGACGCCAGACGTGTTTACTTTTCTGATGTAGTATCCGTTTTGCTCCGTAAAATACAAGTTGCCCGCAGCATCTATTACCGTCTTGTAAGGATGGTAAATTTGAGCAGCCGTCGCAGCCCCCCCATTTCCTGTATTTCCAGCTGTTCCGGTTCCGGCAATAGTTGTGATAATATTACACGATGAAGCACCGGCAGTAACGCTCACTACTTGGAACGCAGAAAAAGTTCCACAGATATTACTCACCGTATAACTTATAGTATCACTACCAACCGATACTCCGGTCACAACCCCGCTGCTGTTTACTGTTGCTAGAGAAGTATTGCTGCTGCTCCAGCTGCCACCCGCAGTTGAATCATTCAATGTTATTGTAGACCCGATAGCTACGGTTGCTGGCCCATATACCGGATTAACTGTAAAACCGGGTGATAATTTGCGAATTCTATAATTGCTCAGGTCGCTGATAAACAGATTTCCGCTGGTGTCGAAGGCCAAACCAGAAGGGGTATTTAGCTTCGCCAGGTTACCTGCCCCATTGTCACCACTGAAACCACTTGTCCCGGTACCCGCAATAGAATTTATAATACCTGAAGGCGCAATTTTGCGAATTGTACTGGCAGATGCATCGGCAAAATAAAGGTTACCGGAGCGATCAAATATCGGCGCTCTCGGTGAATTAAAACCTGCAGCAGTTGCCTGACCACCATCACCTGTATTGTAGCCAATACCGTCACCAGCAATGGTAGAAATAACACCGGAGAGGTTCACCTTCCTAATGTGATTTGCTGCATCGGCAATATATAGGTTCCCGGTTGTATCAAAAGTTATCCCATAAACATAATTGATCAATGCTGCGGTTGCCTGGCCACCATCGCCATAATACCCTGCCGTACCTGTACCTGCAAAAGTCGTGATGATGCCTGTCGAGGTTGTTACTTTCCGCACCCTGTAATTTCCCTGATCTCCGATATATAAATTGTTTGCTGCATCAAAGGCTATTGACCGTGGACTATTTATTTTAGCAGCGGTAGCCGCACCACCATCACCCGAATAACCTGTGGTCCCATTCCCTGCTACCGAGGTAATTACACCTGAGGTGCTTACCCTCCTGATTCGGGCATTGTAAAAGTCTCCTATATACAGATTGCCGCTTGTGTCAAAAGCCAACGATACCGGACCACTTAACATGGCTGCTGTTGCCGCCCCGCCGTCACCTGAAAATCCTGCTGTACCATTGCCTGCAATAGTAGATATTATCCCCCCGGGTGTAATCTTACGCACACGGTTATTGCCTATGTCGGCTATATATAAATTGTTGTTCTTGTCGAAGACTATACCATTGGGCCCACCGAAAGTAGCTGCTGTTGCAGCTCCTCCATCGCCGGAATAACTGGCGGCACCGGTACCTGCATAGGTAGTTATGGTATTACAGGAAAGCGGGTTGTTGACGTTAACCGTTTTCGTTCGGTTATACACCCCGCAATTGTTGAGCACCGTATAAGTCACGGTCGCAGTACCAGATGTGACCCCGGTAACAACCCCGCTGCTGCCCACTGTGGCCGTTGCAGCCGGGCGGCTGGTCCATATTCCGCCGGAAGTAGAATCAGCCAGTGTAATGGTATTTCCGTAAGCGACGGTAGATGGGCCTGTAATAACGGAAACCGTCGGCGCAGTTCCTGTGTCAACAGATAATAAGAAAGGAGGCGTATAAAAAGGAACTGACCCGCACCCTACCCTGCACCGTACCCAGGTATTATTAGGGAAATAAGTGCCGCATATATTTTTATCCCCGCCTGCAACACCATAGGTGGTTGCAGGTGCTATGCCAGTCCAAACCGAAGTATCGGTAGCGATCATCCATTGATAGCTGCTCACTGGCGGCCCACCAACAATACTGAGGACTGTCGTTCCAATAGGAATGGAACAATATTTTCCGGTCTGGTTAGAAGCTACAACGCGATATGAGCCCGGCGTGCAGCTTACTGACGAACAACCGGACCCTGAAACAGGCAATGTCAATGTTGGCCCGCCGCTTACTGCAAAAGTTATATTTCCTGAGTATGCAGACAGAGACCCGGGATGAAACGCCACTTCCCATTCATAAATTGAACCGCCACCGGCAGAAAAAGAATATGTAGAATAGTAGGTGCCGGACACCTTAAGATAAAAATTAGATGGCATCGTTATTGTACCGGTAATTGAAGCCGTGCCCGACAAGATCGCAAAAGATAAAACCGGATAAGAGGAGAGGGTAGCACAACCAAAATTGAGCGAATCGGGCAGAAACACCATGACGGGAGCCCTTGAAGTATCATAAACCTGATGCTTGCTCGTGGTTCGCATTCCGCAGCTATTGAGTACAGTATAACTGATTGTGGCAAAACCAACGCCGGCAACAGAATGTACAACACCAGTGTTGCTCACAGTGGCTACAGACAAATCAGAACTGCTCCAGGTACCTCCTGTTGTTGTCTCTGAAAGTGTCAGCGAATCATTCGCATTTAGTATGGCAGGCCCTGTGATGGATGCAACTGTAGGAGCGCTCCCGCAGTCTGTCCTGGTCTTTCTTACCGCAAAGTAATTTCCCCCTTCGGCGATATACATATTTCCCGATGTATCCCAACAAAGCGATGTCATGCCGGTGAATTTTGCAGCGGTTGCTGCAATGCCGTCAGCTGTATATCCGACACCAGCACCGATAGCTGTAAAAATTGCTCCTGATGAGGTAATTTTCCTTATTCTTCCATTACTCTGATCTGCCACAAACATGCCTCCCGAAGTATCCAGAAGCACATCCATGGGGCCACTCAAAAGCGCAGCCGTGGCCGCGCCGCCATCACCAGAAAAGCCGGAACTGGTGGAACCAGCGAATGTGGAGATAATGCCCGATGCTGACACCTTTCGCACACAATTTCCTGCGTACTCAGCGATGTAGAGGTTACCGGATGCATCGATGGCAAAACCCGCCGGATAGTTAAGCATGGCAGATGTTGCTGCCCCTCCGTCGCCTGAATGTCCACCGGTGCCATTACCCGCCACAGTATACACCAGGCCTGAAGTCGTTATTTTACGTACTTTGTTCGAATACACATCGGAGTAAAACAGGTTCCCATTCCTGTCAAACTGCAGGCGATAGCAGTCGACACGGGCTGCGGTTGCAGAAACCCCATCACTGGTAGAGGAACCGCCTCCGGCAAATGTAGAGATAGTACCCGCAGGAGTAACCTTCCGGATACGCCGATTACCCTGATCAGCGATATACAAATTCCCAAGCGTGTCAAATGCCAGTCCGGTTGGGTTATAAATAGCAGCAGCTGTTGCCGCACCACCATCGCCACTGAACCCGCCACCTGTACCAGACCCTGCATAGGTGGTGATGATTCCCGATGCCGAAACCTTCCTGATACGACTATAGCTATAATCAGCAATATAAAGATTTCCGCTTCTGTCGGCCACTATGCTGTAGCAAATGCCAAAGGCTGCGTTGGTGGCCTGGCCGCCATCCCCATAATTACTTGCACCGCCAATGCCTGCGTAAGTAGTAATGATCTGCGCATGCGATGCGCCGGTGCAGCAAAGTACTGCCAACACCAAAAAAATCAGGGATTTCAAGGTACTTTTCATAGATAGATGATTAAAGTGTTTTCTAAAGTTGCCGATGGAGATAAAAAACGAGTCAAATCGGCATGCAAATATATATAAATAACTAGCTCACTGAGGTTAATTAATTCGATTCTTTGAGCACTTATAACAAAAAAATGCGGATACGCCCTAAAGCACATCCACATTTCTCACAGTTATTAACTTTCAATTAATTATTCAATGATCACCTTCTGACTATACATTTTGCCATCGGCGCTGACCCTAATCAGGTATGCACCGGCCGCATACTGCCGCATATCAAAATACATAGTTGGCTCGCTGTTCGATTTTACTTCTATCACTTTGCCGGTAATGTCTGTAATCATAACAGTAGCATTTGAAATGCCTTCCGGTAGCTCTAGGGTAAATGAGCCGCTGTTCGGGTTCGGATATACTTTTATGTTGTCGGTTGATTCTTCAACTGATGCAAACCCGCGATGAGCCGTAACAGAGATCACTTTCGATACCGTAGCTGCACCGCAACTTGTTGAAACTGTATAGACAACTGTATCGGTTCCCGTTGCTACTCCACGAACAATGCCTGACGTGCTGACCGTTGCTATGCTGGTATTGAGACTCGTCCAGGTACCACCGGATACTGTAGCAGTAAGAACAATAGACGCTCCAACTGCAACCGATGATGGGCCGCTTAAAGTACCCGCTGTTGCACTGGTAACTGTGAGCGACTTCGTTTTTACCGACGTGCCGCAACCGTTCGTGATAAAATAAGTAATAGTTGTTGACCCTGCTGATATGCCTGTTACCACGCCAGAAGAAGTTATGGTAGCCGCAGCCGTATTGCTGCTGATCCAGCCACCACCACTGAATGAATCCGTCATTATAGTAGTTGTTCCCGCACAAACAGTAGAAGAGCCAGAAATAACCGAAACATACGGCAACGCATTAACCGTAAATGCCTTGGTTGCAAACGCCGATCCACAACCTGATGTGGTGGTATAAGTGATGGTTACGCTACCTGCAGCAATTCCTGTAACCACCCCGGTTGAACTAATAGAAGCAATAGAA
>CANCOG010000028.1 GCA_947379685.1 Flavipsychrobacter stenotrophus
ATTCCGCTTGCTTCTGTTTATGCTACATTCCCGGTATATATACTATTGTGGCTTGTTTCGTTATATCTGAACAGTGCTTATGATCCTCCTTACCGCGGGCTCAAAGTAATGCGGGGAATGCTGTTGGGCACCATAGCCAACTTTGCTTACTACGGACTGCTCTCACCCGAATTTCGTTATTCCCGCGCAATAATCATATTTACCGGGTTTTCCGGCACAGTAGCGTTGCTTGGTTTGCATGAATTATTATATAGGCTTGGCGTACTCAAATTCATTCCCTACGACAAGCTGCCAAAGAAAGCCATTATTGTTGCCGATGAAACAACCTATAACGAAACTGCTGCCATATTGCAAAAAGTACACTATGCGCCAGAGCTATCCGGCAGGGTGAACCCAGGTAGGGACACGGCAAATGCACTATCGGGACTACCAGAAATGAAGCAGTTATTATTTACCACGGGGATAAATGAAGTCATATTCTGTATTAACGGACTCTCGTATTCCGATGTGTTTCAACAAATGCAACTGTGCGGCGGGGAGTACGAATACAAGATACATTTAGCTGGAAGCCAAAGTTTTGTTGGTAGCAACTCAAGTTCAACATCAGGTGATTTATATACGATTGACAGGAGCTACAACCTTTCTTCTTTTTCCCAACTACGTAACAAGCGTATGATTGATATTGCAGGTGCTGTTGTTTTACTATTGCTTGTTCCTGTCACGTTTTTCCTCTTGAAAAATCCAGGTGGGCTATTTGGCAATTGCTTTAAAGTGATCGCCGGGAACCTCACATGGGTGGGTTACGCCCCCAATGTTACGACGTCCTACCTTCCGCCTCTCAGGCAAGGTACGCTCCCACCCTATAACATTCTGCCTGGCTACGAGCCATCAGATCATGTAAAAATGCAGGTAAATACCACATACGCACAGCACTATTCAGCTATTAATGACATTACACTGGTGCTGAAGAATTTCAAGTATCTCGGCGGTAAGGGTTAATTATTATTCACAAAGCAGTTTTGATTACTGCATATTGTCACTTTTGACGATAAATTTCCATCTTAGCCGATAGAACGTTCCTATTATTTAGAAACCACTACTTCTTCTTTTTGAAATTCTTCTTCCTTTTTTTACCGGGGTGGCTTCCCGCTCCTTCTCTCAATTCAGGCACAGGACCAAATTGTTCGGGTACGACGGCTTTTGTAACCGGCTTCCCAAGCAATTGCTCTATCTGTTTGAATTTCCCCTGTTCCCTTTCACTTACGAATGTGTAAGCAGTTCCTTTTTGGGCAGCTCTGGCGGTACGGCCTATGCGGTGGATATAATCTTCGCCATCGTGCGGCACATCATAATTAATTACCAGGTCAATGTCTTCAATATCAATGCCACGGCTGAGGATATCAGTGGCCACCAGTATTTTTAGTTTCTTGTTCTTAAAGTCGAGCAATACCTGCTCCCTCTTTTCCTGTTCAAGGTCACTTTGAATCTGGTCTACCGCGAATTTAGCGCGTCTCAGTTCTTCAGTCAGTTGCTTCACGTTGATCTTACTGGAACAGAATACCAACACGCTGGTGAATTCCTTCTGCTGTAATACATACTTAACCAATGGGATCTTCTGAGCATCGTACACGATAAAAGCTTCCTGCACAATTTGTTCTGGAGGCTTGGAAATAGCAATATTTACTTCTACCGGGTTGGTTAAAATTGAGTTGGCCAGTTTCCTGATCGCAGGAGGCATAGTTGCTGAGAACATTAGGTTCTGCCTGTCCTTTGGCATATAGGAAATGATCTTGATGATATCCTCGAAAAAGCCCATATCCAGCATACGGTCCGCTTCATCGAGTATCAGATACTTCAACCCGTCAAGTTTTACATAACCCATATTGAGATGCGAAATCATGCGGCCGGGTGTACAAATTACAATATCAGCACCTGTTGCGAGTGCTTTACGCTCAGTAGCAAACAACGTACCGCTCCCACCGCCATAGACGGCAATAGAACTAATTCCAGTAAAATAAGAGATACCTTCAAGTGTCTGTGCTATTTGTACCGCGAGTTCGCGGGTAGGCACAATGATCATAGAATTGATGGTATGTGCGTCGTGTGGCTGTGTCAGCAGTTTATGCAATACTGGTAATAAGAATGCAGCTGTTTTACCTGTACCTGTCTGCGCCGCGGCAATGATATCCCTCCCTTCAATAATAGCTGGTATTACTTTTTCCTGCACTGGCGTTGCCGTAACATATCCCATCGCATCAATACCATCCATTAAATCATCGTCGAAACCGAAATCAATAAAATCCAAAAGTGTATAATTTTCAATAAAGATAAGGCAGAAAATTGCTATTCAGCTATTAATATGGAATTAGCCTGTGCAACGATAACAATATAAGGTTTAATACACTCTTATTCAGTATAATATCAAGGGCGTTAAGTCAAAATAACAAGCCACCTCAACCATGAAGATCGAGGCGGCTTGCACGTTAAAAACTACCTATCTACTTGGATATAAGATTACCTTGAATCGACCAGAGGAAATCTAGTTGAAGTCTTCCTTTGAAGTTGGTATCCGTTACCATATCAATATAAGTATCAGGGATGTAATTCGATGGTTGTTGTCCCAGTTTCGGGTTAGTGGCCACCCCATTTGCGAAAACAGCTAATGCATGACAACTCATGCATCCTGTCTGGCAGCCTACTCTATTGTACACAACATTTCCTTTTGAGCCTACTACAATGCCTGGTTCATAAAAAGTTGCTGTGTTGAAGCCGGCTTCAAGGAAGGGATTGAAAGCAATTTGAGATGTACCGTTCTTTGTGCCTCCAACCAAGGGCTGATTGGGCCAGGTAAAGCTATACCCTATTGCCATAGCATAATGAGCAGGGGCTCCTACGATTTGTGCGGGGCGCTTGCCAGCTATGAATGCCGAACTGGGTGCCGGAGGATTGGCTGTATTTGGTGACCACCAAAATGTCTGCCAGGTCCATCTCTTGATCTCCTTACTTGTTACGTGCATGCCTACCAGAACTACCAAGTCACCGGGAACGGCACCATGTCCGATACGGGCAGCATCTTTATCAGTCACTGTATAATAAATGAACGAGTTCAAATTATAGGTATTGCCTGGTGTCCGCTTGCCCTGATTACTGTTGTCAATACTACCGTCCCCTGCACTCTTATTGTTAACATCAACATATACCACTGAGTTCCATTGACTCTGCCCGAAACCCGAGTCACATAAATTGGGGCCGTCCCAAACGCGGAAAGTGAACATTCCATCCTTTATTGACGCCTTATGAATCAGTTCATATGTTGGCTTGACTACAATAGAGGTATTCGGAAATTCAGGAATGTTGGCCTTCCCACCTGTTAGCATAGTTGTTAGCACAGAGGAATCGTACAGCTTGTTTCCAATAATGTGTTGTGCGGCTGGAATATCATAAACGATCGTCACAAGCAGTTGATGAACGCCATCAGTATATTGAGGTTGATTGCATGGCTTCGTGCTACTAACATTTGCTTTTGCCCCACCTCTTTTAGCTTCTGCCATTTGTTGAGCCCTTGCGGCGTGCTCCAGCTGCCGGGGCTCTTCCAACTCTTTCCTCTGCTTCCCTGGCCTTGCGCCTGCTTCAAGGGTTGTTTTAGCCGCTTCTCTTATCAAGGTGTCTTTAATGTCTTTAGGCGAATTCCAGGTCTCAAATATGTAAATATCTTCATTGCCAATAGTATCGCCAGTCTTGGTAGTAAGGCCAGCCCAAATACCCCAGCCATGCAGTGCGATCGACGCAGTATCGTATGTATCCAGCCACTTATTTATCGTAACGCTGTCTTCGGGAAACTTAAATCCCGGAATTTTTGGGTCAGGAAAGGCCATGGGCTGAATGCCCGCAGCGGCACCTCCTCCATTTTTGTCATTTGTTGCCGTGGGGTTGTTACACCGAAGCAGAAACCCGGCTGCCAGCAGGCACGAGCCGACCAAAATTACTTTTTTCATTTTTGCTATTTTATGGTAAACAATGCATTACGACGCAAACACCATTTCCCGGTATTACTGCCAGAAATCAGACAGCAAAAGGAAATACTGTTATTGTTTTTAAATAAAATACTATAGGTACACTAAAGTAATAACAAAAGTTGATTCTGCATAATTTTATTTAAAAATTATAAATAGTATTGTAAATACTAAGGATGAATGGGACTTCGATTGCTTAGGCATGAAATACAAAAAAAAGCTGCGTATCAAGAAGATACGCAGCTAAAATATCAAATTAACTATTAACCTTTATTTGTAAACATCCTGCCATTTCAGGTTGCGGATAAAGAAACGGGATGGTCGCTCCCAATCATTAGCCTGAAATCCGTTCAGGTCTTTATAGTCAAACTGTTCCTTCCTCATGGTTACAACCTTGTTCAGGTGAAACTCATTGTCAATATAATTCTCTGTTACGAACTGCTCAGAGAATGAATAGGTAAGGAAGTTACGGAAGCTGATATCCTGATTACTGCGGCTTACATATACCTTACAGAAGTTAACCACTTCCTCCTCGGTATTACGGTCATTGATATCAAAGTAAATATTTGCCGTCAGGTTGTAAAAAGCCTGGGTGATATATGACTTAGGAGGAATAAATGAAACTCTTTCACCCCTTACCAGCGACTCCTTGCTTACTTTCATTTTGCCATTTTGAGTGGCGTAATATTCGTTGAAAATATCTAACCACTCTAGTCCGTAACTGGTACCGTAGGCCTTATAATTGCTAACGTCTTTATTCGTATAGTAGCTCAGCCTCTTACCATTATTGATCATTGCCGACTTTTTCCAGTCGATATACATTGGCGCATCTGTTTTGTTCCAGAAGAGAAATGACATAACCCCATGTTCTGCCCAAAACCAATAAACGACCTTTACATCATCATTTTCAAACTGATAGAAGTGGTTTATACTTTTAATATCATCTTTCGTCGGTGACACATAAACAACCTGAGTAAACTTGGAGCAACTGGCAAACAGAGTCAGTAACAATAAGGCAGGCAGTAACTTTTTAAACTTCATAATGAGCTTATTTGGGGATAAATATAAACCCAAATCGGCAGATTAGAAAGTAATAGTTTATATTATGTATATGAGAAGGGTGGGATGGGCACAGAAGTAAATTGCAAAACAGAAAGCATTTCAATTCGCAAAGTGAACAAAGCGGACACAGAGCTATATTGCCGGACAATTATAAAAACCAGATCCCCATACCCAACAATTCTCATCTTGCCCTACGGCATTTCAAAATCTGGATACTCCACCCTTTTAAAAGCCTGGGGAGTGTTCTTTTCGACGCCACGCTTATTTAAGTAGTTACCAACTGGCCAGCCTTGCAAATCGTCGCCGTTATAAATATTAAACATTTCCTCTATTTCTGCCCTGGTTCGGGCATTAAACCATTGATCTCGTTTGTCAGGGGTGACAATTACCGGCATTCGTAACCCTTCATTATGAATTGTCGATAGGTATGGATTGGAATCTGTAGTAATAATGGAAACCGTTCTTATCACCTCACCAGAATCCTGATCGGTCCAGTTATTGTAAACGCAGCCCAAGGGTATAGGCAGCCGGTCCTTTCGGGTAATTAGATAAGGAATCGTGACTTTCGCCCTAGGGTGGTACGGCTCAAAGAACCCGGCAACCCACATAATGCCTCTGTTTTTAATAATGTTATTTTTGTAGGTTGGTTTTTCAAATATTTCCTCGCTGCGGGCATTGAGCGTGTTAGCATACTTATAGCCTTCCGCCTGGTTCTTCACCCAATGGGGCAATAACTTCCACATAGCTGGTTTTATATGAAAGGGTTCTTCACATGCCTCAAATGGTACCCTTGGCATTTCAAAACCATCGGCATAGAAGTAATGCTTAAAAGGATCTATTTTCACCAGGTGTCGGCTGCCCGGCACTTCCTTATCAAAATACCCCTGAATTTCATCTTCCGTCGGCGTCGCTACTCTGTTGCACATATGAATTTTGTTTAGAGGTATTAAAGATAATGAGTTTGATTTGATATTCAGGTAGTTACCAGAGAAGCGTTAAACAAACAGGAGTCTTTTACTTGTATTCTGAACTGCAAAGATCGAATATCCATTTGGAAGCTGGAAATTCATATTTTCCAGTTTACTTGACAGCCTGGAGCCCAATGACACATTGGCAGGGTGTCATAGATGTAATTTGTTTTTGACTGATTAATACCCAATTTCAGACCAACTAAGTGTATTTTGCATGATTGTAAATTACAACTTTAAGTAGTTGTTTTTAATAGTTTCATAGTCAGACGTTTAGGTTGAAAAATATTTCAAATTTTTGCTGCTTTTTTGAGCAAATTAAGGTCAATTATTCAATTTGGAATGAATATTCACTCCGTACCTAATTTAGTTAATCCTTAAATAATTGTAGCTTATTCAGGCTTCGATAGAGTCCGTCTTCGAGGGTAATCAATTCTTCGTGAGTGCCGCTCTCCTTCACCCTTCCATCTTCCAGTACAATGATCTGGTCTGCCTTTCTAATGGTAGACAGGCGGTGTGCAATAACAAACGACGTCCGGTTCTGCATCAAATTGTTCAATGCTTCCTGCACCAGTGATTCCGATTCCGAGTCAAGTGAGCTCGTTGCTTCATCCAGCAACAGAATAACAGGGTCTTTCAATATGGCCCTTGCAATCGCTACCCGCTGGCGCTGACCGCCAGACAATTTTATACCCCTCTCCCCTACCACTGTTTCGAACCCTTCGGGAAAACTACTGATGAAGTCGAATGCATTGGCTTGTTTTGCTGCATTGAGTACCTCTTCACGGGTGGCATCCGGCTTGCCGTATGCAATATTCTCATAAATAGTACCGCCAAAAAGCAGAATATCCTGCGGCACAAGCGCCATCTGCCTGCGCAATTGGGATAATGGAATAGATGTGGCTTCCATGCCATCGAACATAATACTTCCCTTGTCCGGCTCGTAAAAACGCAGCAACATGCCAACCAACGTACTCTTGCCAGCCCCACTCGGCCCAACAATGGCTATCTGTTGTCCACTTCTGGCCTGCAGGCTAATATCTTTTATTACTTCAATTTCCTTTCTGGAAGCGTAACTAAACCCTATATGCTCCATAGAAACATTGCCCTTCAGCCTGAACTTATCCTCTACCGGAATATTGTCAACCGTAACATCTTCAATATTTTCCTTCAATAACTCCCTCACTCGCTGAGTTGCGCCCAGTGTTTTTTGCAACTGTGAATAAAGATCGGCAAACCCAGCCATGGTGCCACCCACAAACGCAGTATACACCACGAAAGCCGTCAAGTCGCCAAAAGATAACAAGCCAGCCTGCATTAGTCCGGCGCCATACCAAACGACCAATACAATTGCCCCAAACACACTAAACAACAGGAACGACACAAAGAAACCGCGCATCCGGCCATTTTTAATGGCCAGCTTAACCAGATTGTTGATACTTGTATTATAACGATTCACTTCATACCATTCGTTGGCAAAAGCCTTTACATTACTGATACCTTGTAACGTCTCCTGAACCACTATGCCCGAATCTGCCAACTGGTCCTGGCCTTCTTTGGCCAGTTTCCTGATGCGCTTACTGAATATTAATGCAATAACTATAATAAAAGGAATGACAGATAGCATCAGCAAGGTCATCTTGGGGCTGATATATAAGATCAATCCAATACCAATGATCAGTGTCAGCATTCCTCTCAATATCTCTGCCAGAACACTGGTTACTGCATCCTGAATCTGTGAAATATCTGCAGTAATACGGCTGCTCAACTCCCCCACCCTTCTCTGGGCGAAGAAATCCATCGGCATCATGATCAGGCGTTTATAAATATCCTTGCGCATATCGGCCACCGCATTCTCCCCAACTGTGGTAAAAAGATATATACGCAGAAATGAAAACACCATTTGCAGACTGAGTACACATATCATCACAATGGCAATGCCTCCGGGAGGCAGAGCAAGCGGACCTTTTAATTCGCCGTGTGCGCTATCAATTAAGGTTTTTAGCAGGTAAGGGAATGCCATAGTAGTACCACCTGAGAGCGCAATGAATATGAGTCCGGCAATGAAAATGCCTTTGTATGGTTTCAGATATCTGAAAATGATCAGTGCCTCCTTAATGGCTTCTTTGCTGATCTTAACTTTCGGTGATTCTTCGGTTGGTATATGTCTGCCCCTGGCCATGTGTTATTTGTAATGTGTTGGATCCTTTAAAAATGCAAAAGTACTCAACAGCCAGGTGGCGGGAAGGAGTTATCGGTAAGTGGGTGGGAATTGTCGGTGAAAGAGGAATAGAACTCGGGGTCAAGCTCAATTATAAATAACATAAATTCGGGATTAATATCTGGCAAAAAGACGTTTGGATTTATTTGAAGATCACCTTTTGCACAAGAGGATAAAATGTATCACTCCCGTTTATGGTTGTATCAACAAAATGTTGATAGCATACATTACCTCCACCATCCAAAGTAATCAGGTTTTGTAAATCAATATCGCACATTCCTTCGCAGGCTTCAAAAATCATGAATGGTTCAAATAACACGCTCCAATGATTATTTTTATTTGTGAATGTGGTTGCCGTAGTGGTGCAGCCATTATACGGATACTGATAGACCGTAATTTCTTCCTTCCCGTCACCGTTCAGGTCACCTTCATTAATTAGCCGTGCATCGCAGCAGCCTATGTTGACCGAATCGGGCCTCCCGGTAAATTTCAACAAATACTCATCCGGTGTTCCATTTTCTGCAGGATTACCCCAACCCTCCTTTATCTTTATCACATAGGCGGTATCTGGCGTAGCGCTATTACTAAACTTGCCAGGCAAAAAGCAAATGATCTCCCTAACCTTAACCTCATGAGTACTGCTGCCATCATCGCCTTCTATATTCTGAAATTTAGATGTTTGTTGATTGCCTGCGCCTGCTGGTTGATTTGTCAGGCTGTCATTTTGTGAATTATGTCCATTATTTCCGGAACAAGATGCCAGCAAAAGGACAGCACAAATAGGATATTTTATTCGTTTCACTGGCAGGTACTTTTATCAAAAATAAGGGAAATCGCCAAAGTAAGTGCAGAAGAATAGCTGGTTATTTTGCAATAAGATATTCCAAAACCGTTTTGTAACCGTTAGAGCAACAGTAACGGAAAGCCCTCATAGTCAATTTTAACTTGTCATATCTGAATAGTTGATGCCTCAATGATGGACATCACTACTTAGGTAACACAATTATTTTACTATCCATTGTATGAACACTGAAATAACCCAAAGCCCCGCCGGTAATGTTAGTGGCTGGATTAGCAGGAGAAGCTGAGTTTTGGTTCTTGGTCTGTTGCAAGGTGAAGAAATATTGATATGTGGCTGAATCGATACAATTGAGATCGATACGGACTACGTCACCCGGATTCAGTTTAGAGTCTGGCCCGCGCGCATTTAGCGGCTGCCGGATAGTTTGTCCATTAATTAAATTGTCATTTCTGATATAAATATCGGCAGTCTCCACGCCATTTACATATTTAGCAAATTGATAGTAATTGCCTTTTTCCGCTGGGTCATTGTACTCCGGTATGATGTTGATTTCTCCCCTGAATCCGGAAATTGAAGTATACATAGTGTCAATCTCTATCTTTTCAGGCATTATTGCACTTGAAGTAAAAACGTGGTTGTCTGCCTTTACATATAATGTATAATTATGGCCGGAGATACCAACGATCTTTGACGTGCTATACAACCCTGCTACAGTTTCTTTCAGGGTGTCGGCCAAACTGGTTGTTTTGTCGGTTATAATTACCAATGCCCCACTTACTGTCGGGAACACATTATCCTGGTCGAAATTTACTGTTCGTGTGATATGAACGAAATTTGATGGCTGGCCATCCACTACGTTGGCTTCAATAACATAGCGCGGATCCGTAGAGTTCAGGTCAACAGTGATCACCTTTTGACAAGACGAGAAATAAACTAAGGCAACTATAAATGATATGATGTGTAATGATTTCATGTTAAACAGCTTAGAATTTGAAATTATAAGAGACTGACGGAACAAAGCGGAACAATGAAGTCTGCAATGCCTGGGTTTTATTGGGGTTATTAGGGTCGTCCTGGAATGTGATAAAATAAGGGTTTTCCCTGCCATACGCATTGTATACACTGAATGAAATTTCAGATGTAAAATGCTTTTTATGCGCCAGCTGTTTTGTCGCTCCTATGTCGAACCTGTGATAGGCCGGCATACGGTAACCGTTTCGTTCTGTGTACAGGAATAAAGTTTGATTGGCAACATTATATTTTCCGCTCGGGAAAGAAACCGCATTCCCGGTGTAGTAAACAAATGTTCCGGAAAGGGTCCATTTTTTTGATACCTGGTAAATACCCACCACAGAAAGGTCATGAGTTCGGTCCTGCTTGGCTGGATACCACTTGCTGTTATTGATACCGCTAATCTGAATTTCTGTTCGGGCCAGCGTATAAGAAATCCATCCGGTAAACTTACCTGAAGTTTTGCTGAACTGGAGCTCCAGTCCATATGCCCTGCCCTGTCCAAATAGTAACTTAGGTTCAATGGCGTCATTGGTGAATACATTTGCGCCATCGCGGTAGTCAACCTGGTTCTGCATGTTCTTGTAATAAGTTTCTGCTATCAGCTCGTAATGATTGTTTTTCAGGCTTTTAAAGTAGCCTAGCGATAGCTGATCTGCTATCTCTGGCTTTATAATGTTATTACTGCCAACCCACTTATCGGTCGGGTTGCTGGCAGTTGAGTTGGAAATGAGGTGCAGATATTGCGAATTGCGGGAATAACCGCCTTTTATTGACGAGGATTCGTTGAGCAGGTAGCTGGCAGAAATACGTGGTTCAGGTATAACATATGTCTGCACAATTTGACCTGAAGTGTATTTTAAAGTATCTTTTACCTGTCCGGCTGCATCCAGGTCATATAAGTTTGAGCCTCCTAAAACAGAAAATGAGCTCAGCCTTATACCATAATCTATGTTCAAACGGGTCTTTGATTTCCAACTATTGGAAAGGTAAATGGCATTTTCCCACGTAAGCTTATCGGGTTGTGTATTTGAAGTGATCCCTGTGCCAGTAATATTTCCTGGTGTAATGGTGTGATAGATGGAGCTCAAACCAAACTTAATTGAGTTCTTGGGGTTTGAAAAGAAATCTATTTCCTCCTTCAGGTTCCAGTCACGAATCTCAGAATGAATATTGGCCGAGATGCCAGAGTTATTCACATTGATATTGTAACTATAGTCACTTAAAATAAGTGATGTATTGGAAAACAACCTGTCGCTGATCAGATGGTTCCAGCGGAGCGTCCCTGTGGCGTTGCCCCAATTGATTCCAAATGTAGTTCCCAGTCCCAGTTCATCTTTTCCAAAGTATCCTGATAAGAAAAGCCTGTCCTTTTTAGACAACTTGTAGTTCAGTTTGGTGTTCAGGTCGTAGAAGTATAATTTGCTTTTATTGATGGAAGTATCATTCGATAGCTTCAAAAACACATCGGCATACGTGCGTCGGGCACTTATTAGAAACGATCCTTCGTCCTTTTTAATGGGGCCTTCTACATTCAGTTTTGAAGAAATAAGACCAATGCCCCCACTTACATGGTAGGATTGATCATTACCATCGTTCATTTTTACGTCCATCACTGAAGACAACCTGCCGCCATATCTTGCCGGTGCCGTTCCCTTGTAGAGCGTTATGTCTTTTAGCGCATCAGAATTAAAGGTAGAAAAGAAGCCCAGTAAGTGTGAAGGGTTATACACAACAGCCTCATCCAGCAATATCAGGTTTTGGTCGGCTGCCCCACCCCTAACGTAGAAGCCGCTGCCGCCATCGCCAACAGATTTTATGCCTGGCAATAGCTGCACTATTTTCATTACATCCCGTTCACCAAACAACACGGGAAGTGCTTTGATATCCTGGATCTTTAATTCGGTCATACCCATCTGGGCACTTTTTACATGGTTGGCCTTGCTGCTTACCACTACCTCACTTAGCTCTCGCTCAGCCGGTTCTGCAAAAATGTCCAGTTTCACATTTTTAGATAGGTCGACTTCCTGAGGCTGGTCCTTGTAGCTAATATAGCGAAAAATGAGTCTATAATGCCCTTTCGGAATAGTGAGTGAGTAAAACCCATATTCATTGGAAACTGCACCAAGTGCCGGGCTGTCTGCAACCGCAATAGTACCTCCAATAAGCACTTCGCCCGTTTTCTTATCTTTAATAGTACCACTCACCGTGAATTTTTGTGCAACCGCCGGCACAGAAGTCAATACAAGGAACAAACCAAGTACAAACCCCAAAAATCTATTGGGTAACAAATTGTTAATCATATTAAAGTAAGGGAGTTAATGCGGTGCAAATTATCACTTACTACAGTAACTATTGGAGTGCCTGAATTATTGTGGTGTTAAAGTTGCCTTACAGTAGTTTTTGAAAGAGCTGCGCTATGTCTATTGAGATACATAACAAAAAAAAAGGACACCCGGGTTGGGCATCCTTTAGTTTGTTTATTCGGGAGAGATAATTATTCTTTTATCAGCCTTGTTACTACCTTCTGGTCACCATAAGTTAGTTCAACCATGTAAATGCCAGAAGGAAGACTATTCAATGGTACAGAAACTGTCCCCTGCTGCACCTGGCCGCAATCATAATTGTAAACATTTGCACCTGAAAGGTCTAACACGCGAACACTTACTACTTCCTTTCTGTCGCCTGAGAAGGTGATTTTAGCAATATCTGTGGCCGGATTTGGTGTTATAGTTACTTGCAAGCCTTTGTTTTGCTGAGCACCTGCAACCGTTTGAGGTTCCATTGTCAGTTCGAAACGATTTTCACCCTGGGTATTTTTATCGCTTGTAACTGCAAAACGATATTCTGTACCCTGCTGTAACAATACACTTTGATTCAACAGTTTATCATGCAAATACAATTTACCGCCAGTTGGCAAAGCCATATTTTCCGCCCTGATAATGAATTCCTGCGCATAGCTGCTGCCAATACCCAAAGGAACAATCTGTCCGGATTTAAATGGTCTTGCATCTATAGACAATTTGTGGTTATCAGCTGAAAGGCTATAAAAATTGAACTCAGAACCAGATGGTTTACCAGCATCAAATTTAGTATCCTCATTATTTGTTGCCGCGTCATCGAAGCGAACATGCAGCATATCGTACGGGTGATAATTCGCATCATAAACATATAGAGAAACATAGTCAGTAATGCTCTTCATCAGGCTATACGCATTGGTTATAGTGCTACCCTTGTTTGATTCAGTGAAATTAAGCAAATCACCATTGTGTAAAGTACGTACCTGAAAGCAGTTATTTGCCTGGATATAATATGGTATTGCCACCGGAGTGCCTCCACCTGTAGAATATGGTACAGCCTGGAACTGGCCCGCAACTCCAAGAAACGGATTCCAGATATAGAAAGAAGATCCATTGATTCGGCCGGCTGCTGCTGCGTTGAATACTACTGTACCTATATCTACTGGCGAAGCATATGGATTACCCACCATGTTGTAATCCTGATTACTATTAGCACCACGTGCCATTGGCACATCCTGACTGCCCTGGTTTAGTACACCCCACTGGGCAACAGTAGTATTGGATATTACAACATACGGCCCATACCCGAGTCCCTCACCCTTTGAACCACGGTAATAAACCCTGATCCCCTGGTAACGGTGCAATAAATTGCTGTCTGGTGTTCCATAAGCGCTGGTAAATGCCTTCCATCCCGGATCGCTTGAATTAGACGAATTACCAGAGAGCGGATTGTACCAGTAAGAAGATGCCTGGTTTGATCCGGTTGTCGTAAACCCGTTGGTAGAACCACCTACGCCAGTAATATCAATGTAGTTAATTAATTGGCTTAATGGAATACCAGAGGTGAAGGGATGTGCCCAGAAACGGTAAGCCCTGCGGCCACCACTCATGAACTGCTGAACCCTTACATTACCTGAGATCGGTGTGCCGGACAATACAGCAACCCTTGCGCTACCATTTGTATCTGAATACAGCACTACGCTGTCACCAGTCGCCAATGTACCTGAAGTAACTGAAAGTATCTTTTTAATTGTAAGTCGTGCACCGGTATTTACCGTTACTCCGCCCGTGTTGTTTACATCAAAATTATCAACATTACCAATGCCACTCACTGTTTGGGCTGATGTGTTATCCATGCTCAGCAATCCTGCACCAGTAACGGTACCGTTGTGGGTTAGGTTGCCTTTCACATTTAAGACTGCGGTGCCATTCAAGGTAACAGTAGCACCGGCATTAATAGTCAGGTTATTAACAGATCCACTTGTTGCTGTACTTATTACAGGTGAGTAAGTAGTACCAGAAGGAATCACTACGTTATCTGTCACATCTGGCACCACACTGCAAGACCAGTTACTGGCAGTGTTCCAGTCAGTCTGCAAACTGGCCGTTCCTCCAACCCACTGCATCTGCATTGGGGTAACTACAACATTAGAATCAATGGTAAAAATACAAGTCCCGTTGCTTACATTATGCAAAGTATACGTATGAGCGGAAGAAATTGCACCGGTTCCTAATGAAAAGGTACCACCGGTTAATGTTGCAAATAAAACTGTACCAAAATCGACCTGATATCCGACAGTAGCACCTGATGTACCAGTGAAAATAACATTTGTAGCATGCCCTGTACAAGGAGCAACTGCAGATGTGATGGCCGCAGTTGCGTTTGACATCACATTAACAGTAGTAGTCACATAATTGGAACCGCAAGTATTAGAAACCGAATATGTAATTACCGGACTTCCGGCAGCCACGCCAGTTACTACTCCCGTTGTTGCCTCAACAGTAGCTAGAGATGTATTACTGCTTGTCCATGTTCCACCGCTCGTTGCATCACTCAAATTAGTTGTACCGCCGCCAAAACAAACGTTTGTTGTTCCTGTTATTGCTGCAGGTGCTGAAGGTATAGTATTAACGGTTAAGGCCGCAGTTGCCGAAACGGAACCACATCCATTGGTAACAGTATAAGAAATTGTAGCAGAACCAGCAGTTACACCAGTCACCAGGCCTGACCCATTCACAGTCGCAATAGCATTATTGCTACTTGACCATGAACCACCACCAGTTGCATCGCTAAGTGCGGTAGTAGCACCTGCGTCACAAACTGTAGTTGTTCCGGTAATTGTACCTGGGTTGGCTAGTGGATTAACCGTTATTAAAGCTGTGTCGCTAGCTGAACCACATCCGTTAGTGACCGTGTAAGTAATGATCGGATTTCCTGCTGACACACCTGAAACGACCCCCACTGCACTTACAGTTGCCAGAGCGGTATTACTTGAAGACCACGAGCCGCCGGCATCGCCCCCAGTGGTACCCAAACCTGTGACGGCACCAGCACAAACGTTCATGACACCAATCACTACGCCTGAAACAGGTGTATGGGTAATAGTCAATGGCAGGGTAACACGGTTTGTACATCCGGTCGTAAGACTTGTTAGCGTATAAATTGCAGTATCAAGTCCTTCTAAAACACCGGTCACGACACCAGATGCAGATATGGTAGCATATGTCGTATTTGATATACCCCAAACTGTAATTCCAGAAGTAGAATCATCTCTCAGTGTGTCAGTAAAACCTGGGCAAAGACTTGAAGATCCATTTATGGGAGCAATTGTTGGTAATGCAATTATATTAAGAACCTTAGAAACATAATTGGTATCTCCACCAGCAACGATCCTGTAATAGGCTGTATCCAAGCCAGCTGAAATACCGGTTACCAGGCCTGTCGAAGCACCAATAGTACCTCTGCCATTTGAAAAACTCCATGAGCCACCTGCAGTTGAATCAGTCAATCTTGTCGTATCTCCGGCTGAACAAACTGCTGTTGCACCCTGAATTGCGGCAATCTTAGGCAATGGATAATTGCGGATTATTGAAATTGTATTTCCTGCACTTGTGGCTACGGCAATATCCGGATATCCATCAACATCAAGGTCACCTACTGTGACTCCATAGGGTGTGGCACCGGTTGCATAATTGCCCACCAAAGAAAGTGAACCTGAAGTAATGGAACCTGAAGTAGCCGTATTTCGATATACTGAAACCGTATTTGAGCCGGCATTACATACTACTACGTCAATTTTATTATCACCATTGAAATCGCCAGCTGAAACACCTACAGGGAACGATCCGGTACTATAGTCAACTTTTGTGGCAAAACTAAGTGACCCTGAAGAACCCGTATTTCTTAAAACAGAGAATGACGATCCCGTTGCGTTAGATACCAACAGGTCAAGCTTGCTATCGCCATCAATATCAGCGGTTTGAACATCGACTGGAGTGCTGCCGGTGCCAAAGTCAACTGGTGCCGCAAACGAACTTGCGTCAATTGTACCTGAATTGGCTGTGTTGCGGAAGACAGATACCACGTTCGCAGTACTGCAGGCAACAGCTACATCAGGACGGCCATCGCCATCAAAATCGCCAGCACAAATTGCTGTACACTGAGAGCCAGATGTAAGTGGGAATGTCACTGGAGAAGCAAATGAACCCGCGTTCATTGTAGCTCCGGTTGTTGAAGTATTTCGAAGAACAACAATGCATTCATAAGTTGAGAAAATTGCCGAAGCAACAATATCAGGTTTGCCATCCATATCGATATCTGTAATGGAAACAACATAGGGGGAAGTTCCATAGGTAGAAGCAACAGTCGCATAAAATACACCTGCAGCAAAAGAAATTGCACCAGAAGTCGATGTGTTTCTGTACACATACACCCTATTGGAACCCTTGGCTGTACATATAACGTCAAGTTTACCGTCACGGTCCATATCAGCTAGCTTTACACTTACCGGATTTGAGCCCGTCGTAAGTGAAGTTTGGCTGGTAAATGATCCCGAGGTAATTGAACCTGACGAACTAGTGTTCAGGTACACAGAGAGATTAGCGCCACCATAATTTGCAGTTACCATATCTGGTTTTCCATCACCGTCCAAATCTCCGATTGCAGTAATATATGGTGTCGTGCCAACAGCAAAATCAACCTTAGGTTTGAAATTCACGCTATCATAAAGAAAATAACTGTTTTTATATACAGGATTATAAAATGCGGTGCTAGATCCAATCAGATTCAATCCAGTATTCAATAATGATACTGGCCCAAGAGTTGCCCCGCCGTTTACTACAACCTGCAATGCAGTGGTTGAACTGCCGGTTGCCAATACGGTTCCCTTTGTTGCGCCGAAAGAAACAATATTGTTTGCTGCAGTTGCATTAAAATATTGCCCGTTCACGGTAACCGTATCACCCGGTTTTGCATGATTGGGGCTGATAGAAGTAATCACAGGTAAGTCTGTCACTGTGAAAGTTGATGTTACATATCCTGAACTACATGTATTTGTAACTGTATAGGTAATTGTACAAGTACCTCGCGAAACTCCGGTTGCAGTACCGGACACTGAGCCAATAGTGGCAATCGAAGGGTTGCTGCTGCTCCACGCGCCACCAGAAGGTGTACAGGTAAGCGTAATTGAACCGGTATAAATTACTGAACTGCCTATAATTGAACCAATTGAAGGCGTTGTAGGATCAATAACAATATTAGAACCGTTATCAGACCCATAAACCGGGAGCGCAAGTCCATTAATTACGCGTACCCTGTAGTTTCCTGGTGTGGTTGAGGCTGGAATGGTCGCAGAAATAGGTGAGGTAGTGCGAACACCAGTACCGATAATATTGGTTGAAGTATCCAAACCGGCAAAAGAGCCAGTTGCATCAGATAACTGTACTTTACAGTTACTGTATAAGTTTCCTGTGAAAGTAAAGCCAACTGAAATAACATGAGATGTTGTTGTACAAAATGGTCCGTAAGAGGTAACAGATGTAGTTATTGTTGGCATTTTCGGAACTATTTCTCCACCTGTTATCTGCTGTGCCTCGAAAACATTTCCTGAACCATCTATAAATTGAATATGTGCCAACTGCGATACGGATGCGTGACCTGTGGTTGTTCCTATATAAAGCTTTCCTGCTGAAGATGATCCAGTTGCATAATTTCCCTGCCAGTTTGTTACTGAAAGCATTCCAGTCCAGGTTAAAGCGGTGTTTGTAGCGAATTTTACCGAATTAATAACTGCTGTCCCCAGATCGATAGTAGAATTCGCTGTTACAGACAGAGTTCCGAAATTCATAATTGCAGAACCCAGTGAAATGCCGGAAGTACTTAAAGTGCCACCACTTAAAACAACATTTGAAGTGGTCGTTTGTGTCGTAGCCGAAGGATTGAACTTTAGAGTACCGCCGCTGATGGTCAAACCACCAGAAAATGTATTTCCTGCGCTTGTTAATGTGAGCGTGCCGCCACCTGATTTTACGACAGCACCAGCACCTGTAATTACGCTCTTCTGAGTAGTACCTGAACCATCGCCAAAAGTAGTACTTGTGCTTTGGTTAATTGTAAGAGTATGTCCCGAAGCAAGAGCCAGGGTTTGTGTTTGAGTAGTACCTGTTGCGGTAAAGTTACTGCTGAGGCTACTGATGGTTTGTGATGTATTGTTTAGATTAAGTGTAATTGCCCCTGTGGTTGCCTGGTAGATGGTGAGTGACCCGGTAGATATTGAAGAACCACTGTTTACGGTGAGCACCCCGCCACTTAACACAGTACCATTACTATAGGTGTTTGAAGTCCCTGAAAGAATCACTGTGCCTGTTCCTCCTTTGGTGAGGGTTGACGATCCTGAAATATTTCCGGAAACGGTTACCGTACCTGTACCTGAAGCTGATATAGTTGCATTTGAAGCCAGGTTAACTGGACCGGCGTAAGTGTAGGCAACTGCGTTCTTACCAATCAATGCACCGGCACCTGTTGATGCATAGTTATTTCCTGCACCATTCAGGTTTAAAGTTACATTACCCAATGTATAAGTACCCGCACCGGCGGCGAGATATAACTGACTATTTGAATTAATTGTGATATCGT
>CANCOG010000029.1 GCA_947379685.1 Flavipsychrobacter stenotrophus
ATAACCTGGCCTACCCATATCCTCGATTATGTTCTTAAGCTGCCTATCCGCATCACGTTGAACATACAAGTCTGGTGGAATGATGGTGTATGGTTTTAAAATATTTTTCATCCTTAATAATGATTTAACTCTCGCTGTGTTTCTTTTAAGAGGAATTGTAAAGTATGAGCATCCTTTGTTTTCAACGTGTAGACACTTCGGAAAAATTTTTTGATGAACCTTGGAGACCCCTTACTTATCTCTATTAATTCGTTTCGGAGTCCGTCAGTCATTTGTATTTTAAATTCATTTTCAATGATTTTTACAAGCGAAGTTATTTCCTCTTCTGACCAGAAGCTTAAGCCGAAGAAATTTAGTTGTTGATGAACCTTTTGCTGAATTTCTTGTAAGTGACCCAAAGGGTTGTTTATTGAAGATAGAACGAATTTAATTTTGTCTAACCCGCTTTTTGAATTTTTGAGAATGATTAACGAGAATAATTTGCCGCAAAAATCCTTGTAATCGTTGTCGGTACTTATAGGGATTTCTTCAATGAAGATAATTAGTTCTTTCCCTTTAAAGTTCGATTGAAGCATATTCAACAATGCATTAGTGCATTCGGAAAAACTTTTAGGCTGGATTTGAAAGGAGGTATCTTTTATGTTTGCAGTAATTTCGTATAAGATTTCTCTAAAGAAAGTCTCAATGTCAAGCCCTATGCTTGCGGCTAGGTTTACCTGTATGAAGGTTTTGTTTTCGAGCTGTAAGTTTCGAATAATAAGATTTGATTTACCACATCCTGATGGACCGTACAGCCAAATCCCATATTGAGTTAATGTTTGATTGAAGATGGTGTCAACATTACGCTTAATGTAGAATTTTTCTTTCGCCAAATCATAAATATCGAACAGTACTTCGTTAATATTGGTTTCAATCGGCGGAGAATCGGGCTGTAATTTATTTACGGGTGAAATATTCAAAGCACTAAATGCGGAATTGGAATTGAAAATCGCTAAACATGCATCTAAAGCAGCATTAATGGCAACAGTTTGGTTTTCTTTTTTGTTGACACCTTTTTCGCCATTTGCGAAATCGCAGATTCCTTTTACAATTATCCAATCAGCCTTACTGTCACAAGCAGCACAAAGTCCCGCACCTTCCATTTCTCCTCCTCTGGAGTTTGGGAATTCTTGAACCAATTTGTTCCTATGCTTTAAATTATCAATCAACTCCTCGCCCGATAGCATTGGTGTAGGAATTAATTCTGCTTTTTGATTATTTGGTAATAAGTATTCCCAAGTAGTTTTTAGGTTGTAAAATCGGTTTAAAAGTATTTTACTTGATTGCGTCTCTTTCCCTCTTTGATTACTGCTGTCCTTGCCAATCCTTTTAATGTTGTATGGAACAATTGATTCAGAAACTAATACATCTCCAATCTTTTGCTTTGTCTCGTCGACACCAAATGCTATCCCAATCATAATAACAACTTTTGATTTGAGTTCCTGCAAGGCGGCTGAAATCGTCATAGTTGAACTGCTTCTCGAAAGTGAACCCATTGAGCATTGAACGTGTGCGATATTATAATTGCCAAGCATGCCAAAATAATATGTTAGTTCCCCAGCAAAAATTTGAACTATTTGTTCAAATCCATTTAATGGCTTGATTTTTTTGTGTATCTCTGTCGTTTCAATATCAGTAGCTGAAACAACGAGAATTAATTCGCCGTTGAATAGGTGGGCCAATTGATTGCATTCTGATTCTACATATTTTGGTTGGTTCATTTAGGTTTGGTCTATTAACATAATTATTACTCCAAGTACTTGAGGCTGAGTCCAATTCGACTAAACTCGGCTACGAAACTAAGGTATTTTAATTAAATGCTGATAGCCAATTATTTTCATAGAAAATAATTATATTAGTGTTCTTTGTGGCTCAAGTAGATCGAGCTCACTCCACCACCATCGTTTTTGTAAGCACACCATTCGGTGTTGTCAAGGTATACAAGTAGTTACCTGGCAAAAAGTTTTGCGTTTTTACTATTACTGAATGCTCACCCTCACTAAGTAACCCATTGTCAATAGTTGTTATTAGTTGCCCGGAATTGTTGCGGATGGTTATAGCGGATTTGCACGAAGATTTTAATGAGAAATGAATTTTTGTGGAATTGTTACATGGGTTAGGGATATTCTGATAAAGTTCTATGGCTTGACCGGGTGTAGCATTAATTGAAAGTTGTGAGGCTGATTTTATGATAATATTGAAACCCACCGGAGCACCGCCATCAACTATGGCAGTCCACTTACCATTTTCTTTTTTCAGTGAATTCTGTCCAGTAGGGTTTATGCGGCCTGGTTTTACTTTTACCGGGCACCAGGGACCTGAATGCTGTTTGTCTCCTTCTGCCGACCACGCCAGCCAGTAACTACCTGGGGGAAGTATGGGTGCATTCGGAAGCTGCAGTTTCAGATCCATTACAGGACGGTTGGTATAAAGCAAGGGTAGCTTGAACTTATCGGGGTTGGAAGCGTGGGCCTTGACGCCCTTTGTATCATTGGGCCAAACCCGATAGGTGCCTGTAAACCCGGAACTGTGCAAAAGATTGGTAGTTGTGTCGCCCCAGACTAATTTTCCTGTTCCGGGAGGTCCGTCCCTGAAAATTTGCAGGTAACAGGCCGTAACGGGAGAGGTTGTACCCTGTTTTATTTGATAACCATACAATATTATAGTGTCGATTGAAAGTTTCACTCCGGCAGAAACGGTAAATTGTTGCGCCAAGGCATTGCCACAACTATGACACATATCGTAGCCGTAGTAGTTGCCTCCCGGTTCATAAATAGCACTTACCGAAGCTCCATTTGCTCCAATATCGGTTATGAAGCCCGTATCGGCGAGGTAAACGAGTTCCTGTGCACCTGCAAGAAATGTTAGTAAGGAAAAGAACAAAAAACAGATTGGCCTTTGCATAAATTTATGATTAACCGATACCAAAAATACGGAATTTATGATGGAGGACGACATCGTTAAATAATTTTAATATCGGGTGATCAAACTGATCAAAAAGGGTGATTTTCGTCTTTTTTCATTTTGTTCGGCACAACATATCCCCTTTCTGAATTTTTGTTGAAGCAATTAGAAGTTAATTTATTATTTTTGCCGCCTGTCTTATACTCTTAAAAAAAGAAAATTTATGCAGGAATTTGGTAAAAAGAACCAGTCGTTCAACTTATCTGAGTTGGGCTTGAATGTTGGTGTGGCGCATTGGAATCTTTCTCCGGAAGATTTGGTGAGTAAAACATTGGAACTTGGGCAGGGTGTCTTAAACGATACAGGAGCCCTTTGTGTAAACACAGGTAAGTTTACCGGACGTTCCCCTAAAGACAAGTTTACTGTTAAGGATTCCATTACCCAGGACAGCGTTGATTGGGGTGATGTAAATATTGCTATGTCGCCAGAAGCGTTCGATAAGCTTTACGATAAGGTTTGCGCCTTTATGTCGGGCAAGGAAGTATGGGTACGCGATGCATACGCATGTGCTGACCCTGCTTACAGGCTGAATATTCGTGTTGTTAACGAAACACCATGGGCAAACCTGTTCTGTAATGATCTTTTCCTCCGCCCTTCGGCTGATGAAATTGCATCTCAGAATCACGACTGGCTTATTCTTCAGGCTCCTTCGTTCCTGGCTGATCCTGCAACCGATGGTACCCGTCAGGGTAACTTCACTGTCGTTAATTTCACCCGTAAGGTGATTTTGATAGGCGGTTCGGCTTACACAGGCGAAATGAAGAAAGGTATCTTCGGCGTATTGAACTTTGTGCTCCCGCATAACCATAAAGTATTGAGCATGCATTGTTCTGCCAACGAAGGCAAGGATGGTGATGTAGCTTTATTCTTCGGTTTAAGCGGTACAGGTAAAACTACCCTGAGTGCAGATCCTGATCGTGCACTTATTGGTGACGATGAGCATGGCTGGGCCGATGGTTCTGTTTTCAACTTTGAAGGCGGCTGCTACGCAAAATGTATTGACCTGAGCGCTGAAAAAGAGCCACAGATCTATGCGGCAATTAAGCCAGGTGCGTTACTGGAGAATATTAAATTCCATGCCGGTACAAACACTGTTGACTATGCTGATGCAAGCATCACTGAAAATACACGTGCTGCTTACCCAATTGATTTCATCAGCAATGCGAAAGAGCCTTCTTATGGTGGCCAACCAAAGAACGTTTTCTTCCTTACATGCGATGCATTTGGTATTCTTCCTCCAATTTCAAAATTGACCAAGGCTCAGGCTATGTACCACTTTATTAGCGGATACACTGCAAAGGTTGCCGGTACGGAAGTTGGTGTTACCGAACCACAAACAACGTTCTCTGCTTGTTTTGGCCGCGTGTTCCTGCCATTGCACCCAACCAAGTATGCCGAATTATTAGGCAAGAAGCTGGATGCAGACCATAATGTGAATGTATGGTTGATCAACACTGGATGGAGCGGCGGCGCTTATGGCACAGGTAGCCGTATGAAGCTGAGCTATACCCGTTCTATGATCACTGCTGCAATGAATGGTCAATTGAATGATGTTAGTTATGAAGCACATCCTGTATTTGGTGTGTTGATGCCTACAACGGTTCCAAACGTACCGTCAGAAATTCTGGTTCCACGTAATACTTGGGCCGATAAAGAAGCTTATGACAAGAAGGCCAGCGAATTGGCTCAGTTGTTCATCAAGAATTTTGACAAGTACGCGGCACAGGCTAACGATGAAATTCGTTCAGCTGCACCTGTTGTACTCGTTGGTGCTTAATTGAATATTTTAATATTATTATATTGTTGGGCTGTCACGATTTGTGGCGGCCCATTTTTTTGTTTTCATGATAGGTACATTGCATTGGAATTTATTGAAGTGTTGTTGTATATTTCAAATAAATTATTTACATTCACGGTGAATAGAGTATTTGTTTAATTTCCCCTTTATGAGAAGCCTGCTTTTTATACTCATCACCGTTTTCTTAATGCCGGGGTTTGTATCTGGGCAGTATACAATTAACCAGGGGAAGGTATGGGCATTCGGAACTAATTGCGGACTGAATTTTAACACGGGCAGCCCGGTAGCTTTTTCTACAGCGCTGGCCACCAGCGAAGGTTGTGCCTCGGTGAGCGATGCCTCGGGTGCGTTACAATTTTATACCGACGGGCAATACGTTTATAACAGGACGGGCGGCCTGATGCCGTCTGGTTCAGGAATAGTCTCCTATGGCACCTATAGCTCATCTCAGGCAGCGCTTATCATTCCGGTTGTTGGCTCAACCACACAGTACTACGTTTTTTCTTTAGAGTACTTTATCTCTTCCGGGACCGGAAATTGCCGAATGGCATATTGTATTGTTGATATGACCCTTGCAGGTGGGCTAGGGGACGTCATTGCTTCAACTCGCGGGACTGCTGTAAACAGCGGGCTTGCCGAAAAGATGACTGCCATTCCCGGTAACAATTGCGATGTCTGGTTGATGACCCACGCCCGCGATTCGGCAGTGTTTTATGCCTACAATGTTAATGCATCGGGGTTTACAACGAGTCCGGTTGTGTCCCATATAGGGTCTTTTAACGGGAGTGGGGCATATGCCATTGGCTTAATTAAGGGAAGCCATGACCGCACGAAGATCGTTGCTGAGACATATACCACAAAGCATGGTTGCGAGTTGTTCGATTTCAATGCAACAACTGGGGTGGTTTCTAACTGCAGGCTGCTCGATTCTACCAATGGTTGTTATGGTGGGGAATTTTCACCTGATAATTCAAAGTACTATTCGGAGATCTATGCCGGAGCGATCTACCAGTATGATGTTACACTTGGCACTGCAGCCGCAATAAGGGCCAGCAGGTATACCGTCACAACCCCTTCTTATTCCGATATGAAGCTGGGGCCAGATGGTAAAATTTACTTTGCGAAATCCTACGGCGCATCGACGCTGGCATGCCTGGCTACCCCGAATTCGTCTGGTTCGGGTTGTGGTTATACCGCTTCCGGCGCTACACTTACATCAGGAACCTCAACCACGTTAGGGATGCCCAACATGGTAGCAATTCCGACAGGTGGTGACACTACGTTTAGGAAATATGACACTTCACTTTGCCTTACCCCGGGCGATAGCCTTACACTTGCCGCCGATGCAACTGGAGCAAGCTATTACTGGAATGATGGCACCACATCTGCAACGCATAGATTTGGGGCATTCGGGACGTATTGGGTGCTGATAACCAACCCATGTCACTTCAGGATCGATACGTTTAACGTACTTCAAAATCCTTTTGATACAACTGGTTTCAGAAGAGATACGTCAGCTTGTGTTTTTTCTGCACCTATTACACTGACTGGCAGATCGGGTTACTCTATTTATCATTGGTTCGACGGCAGTGTTGCGCCAACACATGCAGCGCCAACGTCCGGTAATTATTGGGTTGCCGTAACTGATTCATGTAGCAACGTTCTGGTCGACACTATTCACGTCGATTTTGTTGCGCCCGACACAGTCGCAGGCAATGCAACAGATACTTCTTTTTGTGTAGCTGCGGGTAGCATTACCCTGAATGCTCCTGCTGGTTATAGTTCCTATCATTGGAATACCGGAAGCTCTTCAGCGACTATTACCGCAGGTACTACCGGGACTTACATTGTTTACAGCACGAGCGGCTGCAACATCCGGATTGATTCGTTCCATGTCAATGTCATCCCATTGCCGCTTGTCAATTTGGGTAATGATACCTCGGTTTGCGTTGGCTCCAGTTTTACTTTGTCCAGTTCCCAACCAGCAGGTTACGGGCTCTTGTGGAATACGGGTAACACAACTTCAAGCCAAACCATAACTTCCGCTGGAACCTACTGGCTACAGGTAACAAATGGTTGTACGGTGACGGACACCATACACGTCGTTTTTTCACCTTATCCGGTCGTAGACCTCGGCCCCGATTCATTTAATTGTAGCGGAACTCCTGTTTTGTTATCATCTGCCATCAGCTATTCATCACCCTTTTATTTGTGGAGTGATGGAACCACCGGTCCGACCGACGTTGCCGTGACAACTGGTTACTACTGGTTAAGGGTCACAGTGGCGGGATGTTCTGCTACCGATACTATTCATATAACTGTTATTTATGACACTTTCACTTTAATTAGCCGCGATACAGCGATTTGCAGGGGCAAGGCTGTACAGGCTTTGGCCACCAATAACCCTGTTGCCACCTACCAATGGTTGCCCACCGCGGGAATTGCAGTTTCAAATGTTGCCAGTCCTTATATTACGCCCGATACATCAGCCATGTATATTATGACTGTACACATTGCTGGCTGTCCGGATAGACTAGATTCCTTCTTTATAGAAGTTCAACCTAATCCTGATGTTTTCATAGGCGGAAACAGGTTCATCTGCGAGTTCGATACCGTCCATATTCATGCATCGGTTCACCCCATGTGGTTTGCGTCCTACCTGTATAATTGGTCCCCTGGTTTCGATCTCGATAACACCAATACTGCCAATGTGGTTTACACCGCCGGCTCCTCCAGGAAATATATTTTGACGGTTGTAACGTCAGCAGGTTGCATTGGATATGATTCCGCTCAGTTAATCGTAAATCCGGGGAACTTTGATACTGTTAGTCCCGATATCAACCTTTGCCCACACGACTCAGCCCAGCTCATTGCAGGCGGCCCTGCCGGAACTACTTACCGTTGGCATCCAACTCTTTACCTGTCTGATACAGCCGCCGCCAGTCCTTGGGTTCATCCAATAAGCAGCGTCAATTATTCAGTGATAGCTACGAGCCAGCAGGGGTGTAAAGATACCGTTGTGGTTAAGGTTACAGTATGGCCAAATGCTGTATTGGCACTTGATGATTCCGTAATCCTGTATCCCGGGGAATCTATCCAATTGAGTCCTGCTACAAATTGTAGTAGCTTTAGTTGGTTCCCTCCGTCCGGTCTAAGTGACCCTTACATTTCAAACCCTGTTGCTACACCCACTCTTGACACAAAATACTTTGTTCATGGCATAACTTCAAATGGTTGTGAGGCCACCGATTCAATTAGCATTCGCCTGAGTGCTGAGACGCTATTGGCCGTACCTAATGCTTTCACGCCTGGTACTGGTGTTAATAGGTTGTTTGGTATCATAAAAAGGGGCGAAGCGATCCTGAATTATTTCAGGATATTTAATCGTTGGGGTAACCTTGTATTTGATGCAAAAAGTATTACCGATGGCTGGGACGGGAGTTATAAGGGCACTCCGCAACCGGAAGGTGTTTATGTTTACGAAATACAGGCTGTGACCAGTGGAGGCATTGTTTTTAATAAGCACGGTAACGTAAGTCTGCTAAGATAGTTTGCACAACGGGCAAGGATTTTTTTTTTGCTGCATTTTATTGTATTCAAAGGTTTTGGACACCGATCAACTTGAAGGAGTGTTTTTCTGGCTGGTTTTTTAAACCTGTGGTTAAAGCATGTTTTTTTATTGGCAAAATGAACAAATTTTCTTTGTTTATTTCAAATTGTTTGCATACATTCACATCGTCCCGTTTACGAACCTAAACGGTGCTAAATGTCGAATCCATGAAAAAGTACGTCTTTTTGCCGGTATTTCTAATGTTTTGCTCCCTAATTGTAGTGGCACAATACAACATTAATCAAAATAATGTTTGGGCCTTTGGAGATGGTGGTGGGGTGAACTTCGGTACTGGCTCACCGGTTGCTTTTGCAAGTTCTATCTTTACCTATGAGGGCTGCGCTTCAGTTGCTGATGCGTCGGGAGGTTTATTATTTTATACCGACGGTTATGATATTCATGATCGCACAGGCGCGATCATGCCCTCTGGTGCAGCTATTGTGAGCTATTCGGCTTCCAGTACTTCTCAGGCAACTTTAATAGTTCCAGTCTTGGGTACAACGTCAAGATACTACGTGTTCTCCCTGGAAAGTTTATCAGGGTCGGGAAGGTTGCAGTATTGCATTGTTGATATGACCCTGAATAGCGGTTTTGGAGATGTGGTTTCAGGTACTGCGGCAACTTCGCTTGCGACTGGGATGGGTGAACACATGATTGCAGTAGCAGGAAACAACTGCGATATTTGGTTACTCGTGCATAAAGAAACTTCTACAAATTTCTATGCCTATGACATTACGGTGGGGGGCATTGGTTCTCCTGTAATTTCTAATGTGGGCACATTTACTGCCACCGACGGATACAGTATAGGGCAATTTAAAATATCTCCCGACAGGCAACTTTTAGGATGTACAAGCTATAATAATGGTTCTTATGTGGCGAATGGGGTAGGAGTGGAGCTCTACGATTTCAGCCCTGCTTCGGGTGTGGTTTCAAATGTTAGAAGGCTTGATTCATTGCGCCCATGCTATGGTATTGAGTTTTCGCCCGACAATACCAAAATGTATGCGGTTGCGACAAATTCTCCTGCCAAGCTTGAACAATGGGACGTAACCGGAAGCACTGCAGCAGCGATAAGGGCATCTATAACCACCATTCGCTCGGTTTCTGGTTCGGTGTACCCAAGCCTGAGACTAGCCTCTAATAATAAAATATATCTTGGCAGCATGACAGGAACCACCTCGGGTTTCCTGGATTGTATCGCTACCCCAAATACATCTGGCTCAGGTTGCGGTTTTACGAGCCATGCAGTGACATTAACATCGGGGACGGGCGTTTATTATGGACTTCCAAACATATATGTTGCAGGTGGTTCGGGCGACACTGTGTTTAAACATTATGATACTGTAGTTTGTATGCCCACTGGAAGGACTGTGACCTTTACTGCTGATACATCAGGGACTGGTTATTTATGGAACGATGGCACGACAAGTCCTTCTCATACTTTTGGGTCGTTTGGCACTTATTGGGTGTATATCAGTAACGGGTGTCAAATAAATATTGATACTTTCCACCTCAGGCAACAACCGTTCGACACTACTGGTTACAGAAAGGACACCTCTGTTTGTCAGTTGTTGGCACCAATCACGCTTTCAGGACGGGCTGGATACGCAACTTACCGCTGGTATGACGGCAGTTTTGCGTCAACTCATGCTGCTACCACAGCAGGAGTTTATTGGGTAGCTGTCAGCGATACCTGCGGGAACGTTCTTGTAGACACTATGCATGTGGATTTCGTGGCACCGGACACCACCGTAGGAAATACAATTGATACGTCTTTATGCATTTCAATCGGTACTATAACACGTACAGCACGTGCGGGTTTTACTTCTTATCGGTGGAATACCGGCAGCACAGCCAGCAGTATTAATGTAACTACAAGCGGCACCTATTGGGTTTACTGCATGGTGAACTGTAGTGTAATAGTCGATACATTTCATGTCACATTTATACAGTTACCGTTAGTAAACATTGGTAATGATACAGCCTTCTGTGTCGGTAAGACTATTACATTGACATCTACTCAGCCTTCTGGATATAATATGTTATGGAGCGATGGGACTACTGGGTCAAGCATGGACGTTTCCTCTTCAGGCACCTACTGGTTGCAGGTATATAACGGATGTACTGTGACTGATTCCATTCATGTGTTAGTGTCACCTTACCCGGTAGTTGATCTAGGTCCCGACCTGTTTAATTGCGACGGGTTGCCAGTCACACTTTCGTCTTCGGTAGTCTATAGTTCACCTTCATTCTGGTGGAGCGATGGTACTACAGCATCGAGTACAACTGCGGCCTCAACTGGCTATTATTGGCTGAAGGTGTCAGTAGCGGGCTGTATTTCTGCGGATACCATTCACGTTACTATTCAGTGGGATACATTTACTTTATTTAATCGGGATACCGCGATTTGTCGTGGGAAGTCTGTACAGGCACTTGCAACAACAAACCCCGATGTCACCTACCAATGGTTGCCAACCGCGGGCATAGCGGTTTCCAACGTTTCATGCCCATATATTACACCTGATACCTCGGCTATGTATATTATGTACGTTCACATGGCTGGTTGCCCTGACAGGATGGATTCATTCTTCATAGAAGTGCAGCCAAATCCCGATGTTTTTATTGGTGGAAACCGGTTTATTTGCCAGTTCGATACTATCCATATTCATGCTTCGGTCCATCCCGCCTGGTTTTATGGTTATACCTACAGTTGGTCGCCCGGAACTTACCTCGACAATACAAATACAGCTAACGTAGTATATACAGCAGGCAGTACCCAGAAATATATATTGACGGTAACTACTTCAGCTGGGTGCGTAGGCCAGGATTCTGCCAATCTCATTGCTAACCCCGGAAACTTTGCAATTGCCAGCCCCGATGTCAGCCTTTGTCCGCATGATTCAGCACAATTAACGATAACCGGAGCCTCCGGTGGGTCGTTTCGTTGGTACCCGTCATTGTACCTGAGTGATTCAGCATCGGCTACGCCATGGGTACACCCGATTAGCAGCACCAATTATGCGGTAGTTGCTACAAGTGCAGCAGGTTGTCGGGATACTGCACATATACAAGTAACAGTTTATCCAAATGCCATAATATTCCTGGGCGATTCCGTTACAATCTATCCCGGAGAGTCGTTCCAGTTTAGTCCGTTTACAAATTGCAGTAATTTTAGCTGGTTCCCGCCTACAGGCCTGAGTAATCCAAACATCTCAAATCCGGTAGCAACGCCAACGATTGATTCCCGTTACATAGTATATGGCATAACTACCAATGGCTGTAAGGCATCCGACTCTATTTCTGTACATGTTAGCGCAGAAAGTGTGCTCGCCCTGCCTAATGCGTTTACTCCAGGAAATGGGGTAAATAATCACTTCTCAATAATAAAGAGGGGTGAAGCCAATCTGAACTATTTCCGTGTTTATAATCGTTGGGGAAACCTTGTATTTGAAACGAAGAATATAGAAGAAGGATGGGATGGAAGTTATAAAGGCAAGCCGCAACCGGAAGATGTTTATGTGTATGACATTCAGGCCGTAACCAGTACCGGTGTCCTGTTTAGTAAGCATGGTAACGTTACATTGCTGAAGTAATTTCAGGGAAAGATTAGGGTTTTTGACCCAACTTGCAATAAGATATAGAAGAAGGCATTATGTTGTCAATCAAATGATGTCTTAATGAAATAAAATTACCTGCAGGTTAATATTCTGAAAGTTCATCAAATTATTTGGGTATTTTCCCCTGAAATGCCATAAGGTCCATGTTAAATTTCGTATTTTGCGTCAAATAAGGTTCAGATAATGAAGAAAATTGTTTTGTTGTTAATTTGCGTTTTGCTTTCGGCACTAGCAACATATGGTCAATACAATACACCTCAAAATAAATTTTGGGCCTTTGGCGGAGGTGCAGGAGTTGATTTTTCTTCTGGAACACCTGTCGGTGTATCAACAAATATCAGCACCTCGGAAGGATGTGCTTCCGTAAGTGACGCGTCAGGGAGTCTTTTGTTTTACACAGATGGAGTACAGGTTTTCGACCGTACGGGTACGGTAATGACCTCCGGAAGTGCGATTGCGACCTTCGTTACGGGCAGCACTACGCAAGGGGCACTCATTGTTCCAGTAATAGGGACAACAAATAAGTATTATGTTTTTTCTCTTGAGGAGTACGGTGGGGGTTCTGGGTCCGGATATAGCCATTTAGTTTATTGCATTGTTGATATGTCACTGAGCGGTGGAATGGGGGATGTTATTACGTCAACTATTGGCACTCCAATCAATAGCCATCTTTCCGAAAAAATGATAGCTGTTCAAGGGAACAATTGCAACATTTGGTTGGTTACTCACCTTTCTGATTCGGCTGAATTTCTTGCCTACAATATTACAGGTTCTGGTATTGCCAGTACACCTGTTATTTCCCATGTTGGTGCTTTATCGGGCACCGACTGTTATTCAGTAGGAGTGATGAAAATATCTCCAGATCGTAGTAAACTGGTTGCACAAGTTTATCCTGTGCCTCCAGGTTACCTTAAAGGCACCGAGTTGTATGACTTTGACGCAAGTACAGGTATTGTTACTAATTGCAGAACACTAAGTACCACCGACGATAGCTATGGCGCTGAATTTTCTCCTGATAACTCTAAACTGTATTGTCAAAGTTGGGCGGGGCCAATTACTCAATATGACATTTCATTGTCAACCGTCGCAGCTATAATCGGGTCTGCTTATACAGTAGTAGCATCAGGTACTACATCTGATCTTAAACTTGGCCCGGATAGTAAGATATACTTCATTGGCAGTGGCGGTTCTGGCACGCTTGGTGCGGTCACGCTACCTAATCTTTCAGGAGCTTCATGTGCACTTATTGCGAGTGCTGTGACACTAGCCTCGGGGTCATTTATATATGACGGCCTGCCTAATTTGTTCGTTGGTGTCGGCGGCCTGGATACTATTACAAAGACCAGAGATACTTCTGTATGTTCGTCTGTAGGCAGCATTACGCTTACTGCTACTTCCGGCTATTCTAGCTATGGTTGGAGTACAGGAGCCTCCGGCCCAACAGCTACTGTTTCTGCAAGTGGCAATTATATTGCCTTCTGTACTACTGGCTGCAATCTTTTGATCGATTCTATTGTAACAACTTTTGTTCCGCATACAATTACAACAACTGTTTTCGATACGGCATTCTGTTATCCGGGTACCTTCACACTCAACGCAACTTTAGGGTATGATTCTTATACCTGGCAAAACGGAAGTACAGGCTATACCTATACCGATACTATTGGGGGTACTTTTTATGTTGATGGTGCGTCTTATTGTGCAGATCATATTGATTCTTTTCATGTGAAGCCAAAATCGTTAGCTATCAGTTTGGGTTCAGATACCACCGTATGTATGAACTACCTGATAAAGGTGCCTCTCAAGGATACTGATGTCACTTATCGCTGGCAGGACGGAAGCACAGGTAGTACTTATTCGGCATCTCACACCGGGCAATATTCAGTAACGGTTCATCAAAACGGTTGTGATGCAAAGGATACAGTTAATGTTAACTTCTTCCACTTTGCTCAAAATCTAAGGGATACATTCATCTGCAAGGGCACCCCAATTGATATTTCATTGCAGTGTAATGTACCTACAGGTGGCCACGTAATGTGGAACGATGGTATTACAAATCCGTTCAGACAAATAAGGGACAGTGGTACATGGTGGGTGTTTGTGAGCAAGGACGAATGTGAGATACTGGATACCATAAGGGTTACAACTGGGTATTGCAAATGCTGGTACAATGTGCCCGAAGCATTTACCCCAAACAATGATGGCCTTAACGATGTGTTCACCCCACGCATAGAGCCAGGTTGTACAATATCCGGTTACCAGTTCAGCATATATAACCGTTGGGGTGAATTGATTTTCACATCAGAGTTTCGGGATAAGGGTTGGGATGGTATGTTCAATGGCGTGCCGGTTGATGTTGATACCTACATGTATTCCCTTCAATTTTTCATTGGAGAGAAGGAAACACCCGTTGTCAAGAACGGCTCGGTTATCGTCATCAGGTAATAGTAGCAAAAAAATCGAAATTTATTGTAAGTTTGTGAAAATGCGCATAATGAAAAGAATGCTGTTCGCAGCTTATTTGATATTTGGTATATCATGGGGGGCAAAAGCCCAGGGTACCTGCGATACTATTCATCTTGCCGACTCTATTCATGTTTGCATTGGATCGGCCAGCGTCATTAGTGCGACTGTTACTGGGCCTGATTCTATTTTGAGCACCAGGTGGTTTCCCGCAACCGGAATTTCCGATACAACCATTTTAAATCCGACTGTTGTAACGGCAACGTCTGGTTATTACTATTTGCGTATACTCGGTTTGATCCCAGGCAATCTTGTTGTTAACGGTGACTTTACAGCGGGTAATACCGGTTTTACTAGTTCCTATACCTATTCCGGGCCTCCATCTACAATCCTTTATGAAGGTTTCTATTCAGTATACACGAATCCGAACGGCGTTCATTCTGGTTTCACTTCTTTTGGTGACCACACCACAGGTACCGGGAACATGATGATCATTAATGGTGGTTACACGGCAACTGATGTTTGGTGCGAAACTATTTCGGTCACACCGTACACTGATTATGATTTTTCGGCATGGTTCGCAAATTGCTCTTCAAGCACTACCGGTGCGTATGCTCCAATTTTGCAATTTAAGATCAATGGAACCTTAATTGGGTTACCAGATACTGTTACCGCTTCGCCGGGCACCTGGGTTAATTTTCACACAACCTGGAATAGTGGGGCCAGCACCACTGCGAATATTTGCATTTATGATGCCTTGACAACAGCAGGTGGAAATGATTTTGTAATTGACGATATTACGTTTCAAAAGTATTGTAAGGTAACTGATAGCGTGTACGTAAAAATAGACCAACCCGATACCGTTGTAGTCCGTGCCGATACTTCATTGTGCTCATCAGTAGGTAGCGTTACTCTTAACGCAACTCCGGGTTATACCGCATACCTTTGGAATACCGGAGCAACAACCTCTTCAATTTCAGTTACTGCAAGTGGTGTGTATATTGCTTATTGTAATAATAATGGATGCCATATTGTAAAGGATTCCATTAATGTGAATGTCACCAATTATGTGATCACCTCAATTGCCCAGGACTCATTGCATTGCTTCCCCGGTCATATGACTTTATCGGCTCCTTCCGGTTACAACAGCTATATTTGGCAGGATGGCACAACCGGGCCAGCCTACTCTGTTACCGGTGGCGGGACATATTATGTAGACGCGGCTTCCTACTGTGCTGATTTTGTGGATACATTTCATGTGATACCTACGGCTTTGACAATAGACCTAGGTCCGGATGTAACAGTATGTATGAATTATGTTATGACAGTTCCGGTTTCCGGAACAGGTGCGTCCTATCTCTGGCAGGATGGGAATACCAATAGTTCATATTCGGCAGACCACACAGGGCAATACTACGTAACTGTTCATCAGGGTGGCTGCAGTGCAAGTGATACTGTGAACGTAAACTTCTTTCATTATTCGCAAAATATCCACGATACCTTTATCTGCAAGGGTTCTCCAATTGACATCACTCTGGAATGTACCGTTCCACCGGGAGGCCATGTATTATGGAATGACGGTATTACCAGCCCAACCAGAGAAATACGTGATAGCGGTACCTGGTGGGTTTGGGTAAGCAAGGATGAATGTAAGATATTGGACACCATAAATGTAACCACCGGCTATTGCACTTGCTGGCACAATGTACCGGAAGCATTTACACCAAATGGCGACGGCCTGAATGATATCATTCGCCCGCGCATTGAGCCGGGTTGTACCATATCAGGTTATAAATTCAATATTTACAACCGTTGGGGTGAGCGTGTGTTCACCTCCGATTTCAGAGATAAGGGATGGGATGGCATTTTTAATGGAGTACCTGCGGATCTTGGTGTGTACATGTATTCCCTCCAGTTCTTTATTGGTGAGCGCGAAACGCCGGTAGTAAAAAGTGGCACTATTACTCTGATCAGGTAAATACGCTTGTACTTGTTGCAAAATAAAAAACTGGGAGTTGATTGCCCGGACGCTCCGGATATGGATCGGGAAATGTATGCCGCGCAATTTTTAGCCACATAATTCAAGTATCTTCGTTCCCTAATTGGCCAGATCAATGAAGAGAATATTCGTCATTTTGTTGAGTTCACTGTTGATATACACAGCAGGTGCGCAGCAAAGCCTGCACTATACCGAAAAAGACTATGCCCGAAATCCATTATGGATCGGAATGATCAAAGATACAACCACCAATTTTTTCGAAGCTGAAAAGGCATACAAGATCTACTTTAAGAACCATGATAAACCTTCAGGGGAAAATGAAGATATTGGGGAACATGCCAAAAGAGAAAAACATCCGTCCAAGCGAGAGCAGCGCAAAATGCAGGCGGATAACCGTATGCGCATTGAAGTAAAGAAATATGAACACTGGCGTGATATGATGCGGCCATACATTCAGGCAGATGGACGAATCCTGACTCCGTCAGAGCGTCTTAAGATTTGGAATGAACAAAAAGTTAAGTAATTATTTAAAAATCTGTTATGAAGTTTACCTGCTCCCTGCTGTTGTTTATTTCAATTTTTGGTCATTCCCTTGCTCAGTCCGTTGGCACCTGGCGTAATGTTGGCCCAATTCAGTTTCCGGTAAATGTTACTGGCCAGGTGGATGGCATGGGGCGCGTGAGCCAGATAAAGTTTCATGTTTCAAACCCGGCGAAAATGTATGCCGTAAGTGCTTCCGGAGGTTTGTTCATATCTACAGATACCGGTAGGAATTGGGCACCCACAGCTGGTACAGAGTTGCTGCCCACTACAAGTTGCTCTGCCGTATGTGTGGACTATACAAATGACAGCATTATGTACCTGTCTACCGGCGATCAGAATTATTATGGTGACTCCTATGGTATCTATAAGACAATAAATGCCGGTAACACATGGGTGCCAGCCAATACGAATATCGGCACCCGCATGGCAGTAGATATTATCATGGATCCGCTCAACCATTCAATTGTCATTGCTGCTACAACCGATGGGATCTGGAAAACTACTAACGGTGGCGGTACCTGGACGAAGACCCTGAGTACTGGTACATTTAAGAGCATGAAGGCAAAACCGGGCAGCAACCATATTTTATATGCTGCAACAGGCTCGCTTTTTTACAGAAGCCTGGATATGGGTTCAACCTGGACCAATATAACCAGCGGCGTTTCGGTGCCTACGGGCAATGAGGGTATTCGTATTGCGGTTACTCCTGCCGACACAAATGTTGTTTTCCTGGGTGTTACAGACTCTTATGGTCAGATATTGAAATCGACGAACGGCGGCTCCAGTTTCACCAACATTTATTCGAGCACGACGCAATGCATAGTGTGCTACGATTCTACAATAACCTCAGGTTCTCAGGGTTATTATAATTACAATCTGACAGTAAACCCTGCCAATGCCAACGAACTGTTGCTGGTATCGCACTGTGTGTGGCGTTCAGTTGACGGCGGCAATACCTGGAGCTGGCGAACACAATGGTGGAATCAGGTGCATACCGATATGCACCAAATCGAATTCAACCCTTACGATCTTTCAATGCGCTTTAATGCAAATGACGGTGGGGTATGGCTTTCCCGCGATACACTGGCAACCCTTTGGGAAACAAGAAGTAATGGACTTGCTGCTACAGAAATGTATCACGCAGCCCAGAGTCCGGTGAACAGGCAGATGATCAGTGCCGGAACGCAGGACAATGGAGAATTGTATTATGACGGTATTTGGAAATGTAACCGCGGAGGCGACTGGGGACCACATTGCGCAATGGACTACCTTGGAAATAATACCGTGTATTACGCATACGGATATCGCCGTGCCCTTGCCCCTCTTGGCGGAGATCAATCGTACAATCCACCTTTTACTACAAGACCGGAATTTAATATTGAGTTTTTGCCTACCACGCATAATCTATCCTTTATTGCGACAGACAGCATCTGGCGCAGTAATGACATCAACACTACGTCGCCGTCCTGGACCTATCTCTACACTAATGGCGAGCCATTTAAAAGCCTTGCTTCTTGCAGGGCAGATGCGAACATTTTATATTCTGTGACTGATAACATGCACTTGCTCCGTAGCGATAATGCGTTGTCTGCCACACCAACCTTTACCACATTGTCTACTCCGGCGGGCACAAGTGTAATGGCTAGCCTTGCAACAAACAAGCATAACAGTAGTGTCGTTTACCTTACGTGCGGAACGAAAATTTACAGGTCGGCTAATAAAGGTGTAAGCTGGTCGGACATTACCGGCGCCCTGCCTTCTTTGAATATTCTTAAAGTAATTGCTGATGACTATTCTTCAACTGAAAGATTGTTCGTTTGCCTCGGTAACTACGTCTATTACAAGGACAATACTACTACAACCTGGACGCTCTCCAGTGGTCTCCCAACCATCATGAACATTAGTGACTTTATGGT
>CANCOG010000030.1 GCA_947379685.1 Flavipsychrobacter stenotrophus
TTTGGCCAGGCGAAACAATACGCTGATAAGATGCTGGCGACTGGTTCTAAAAATCCCAACACATTGTATAAAGCGGGAGCTATTTACAGCAGTTCAGGGATGGTAGAAAAGGGTCAACAGTACATGTCGGAGGCGCTTGCGATCAATCAGTATATAGACCAGAGAATCATCAGCCAGGTTAGGCAACCGCTTGCTTCTGTAAATCAGTAAGGATGAAAAAGAGACTGTTATTGTTCCTCTTATTTTCACTTGCTGCAATAGCATTGCAGGCGCATGTGATCAGCTATGAACTGGACAAGATGAACCAGGGACAGGTATTCTGGAAGTATACCCTGGTTGGGTTTGAGCATATCATCCCGCTGGGCTTTGATCACATCCTTTTCATTACTTGTGTTTTCCTTTTGAATACCCAATTGAAGCAGGTTGTGATACAGGCTTCTATGTTCACATTAGCGCACTCAATAACACTTGGGTTGGCCATGTATGGTGTAATAAAACCGCCGTCCAATATTATTGAGCCATTGATCGCAATCTCTATTGTGGTACTTGCCATTGAGAATATTTTTTACAGCCGGGTAAAGCCCTGGAGGCTGGTTATGGTCTTTGTATTTGGTATGGTGCATGGTATGGGATTTGCCGGGGCTTTGTCTCAATTGGGTATGCCTCAATATGCTTTTGCAACCGCACTTATCAGTTTTAATGTTGGGGTAGAACTGGGGCAGTTATCCATTATTCTGCTCCTCTACTTTTTACTTTCTAAGCCTTTTTCTCAACGGGTTTGGTATCGCAGATCGGTGGTAATGCCGATGAGTATTGTGATTGCATTGGTAGCCACTTATTGGACTGTTGAGCGCATATTTTTTGTTGGTTGAGCCAATCTTTTCCATTCAATCGGTCGTACATCTTGTTACCATAAATGATTGATACCAATGCACAAGTTTCATCAAAACAATTTACTCATAGCCTTCCTCTTGATTGTGCCGTTTGCATTGCAGGCGCACAAAGGAAGTATCAGGGGTATTGTTTGCAATGTGGCCACTGGAAAGCCTCTTGAGGGTGTCAGTATTTATTTAGAGGATGGCAAACGGAATGAAGTGACTGATGTTTTTGGTAGATTTTTTGTAAAGGATATTGAGCCAGGCAGCCTAACTATTGTACTCAGTCATATAGGATTTCAGAGCAAGCAGGAAATAGTAAAAGTTGAGGATGGTGTAACGACGGACCTTAATTACAGCTTGTTGCCTGTACAGGTAACTATGAGTTCAGTTTCAGTGAGTTCGAAAAGGGATCTTAGTTCAGGCAGCATAAGTGGAATTGACTTGAAACTGCGGCCGGTAAATTCAACACAGGATATGTTGCGGCTGGTGCCGGGGTTGTTTATTGCACAGCACCAGGGCGGGGGTAAGGCGGAACAAATATTCTTACGCGGCTTCGACTGTGACCATGGGACAGATATCAATGTTAGTGTGGACAATATGCCGGTGAATATGGTTTCACATGCGCACGGGCAGGGCTTTGCCGATGCACATTTTATTATTCCGGAGGCAGTTCAGGAAGTGGATTATGGCAAGGGACCCTATCAGATAGATAAGGGGAATTTGTGCACAGCGGGCTTTATTGCTTTCAAAACGCGCAATGAACTGGAGCAAAGTTTTGTTAAGGCCGATGCAGGCAGTTTTGGTTACTTTCGGACTGCAGCTGGACTTAATCTTTTGGACCGGGTCAAGAGTACTGACAGCAACTCTGAGGCATATGTTTTGGGGGAATACGTGAGCAGCAAGGGGTACTTTGATGCACCTCAAAATTTCAACAGATTCAACCTGATGGGTAAGTACACAAACTACATTTCCAGCAATAAAATATTAACAGTGACCACGTCTGCGTTTCATTCAAATTGGGATGCGTCGGGGCAAATTCCTATGAGGGCGATTCAGGAGGGCATCGCGGGTAGATATGGTTGCATTGATCCTGAAAGTGGTGCGACGGGCAGGTACAATTTGAATGTGCAGTATTTTCAGAGTGTTAATGCCCACAGTTATTTTAAGTCGAATATCTACCTGACAAAGTATGACTTTAGTCTGTTTTCGGATTTCACTTATTTCGCCATTGACTCGTTCAATGGGGACCAGGTTCACCAGGCTGAAAACAGGGTTACTGAGGGCTACAATGGTGAGTATGGTAGTACTTATTCAATACATGGACTTAAGACGAAAACGCAGGTCGGTGCAGGGTTTCGGAATGATGATATTAACAATGACGAATTGAGTCACACGATAGACAGGGCGTTCGTTTTAAATAGAATTCAGCTTGGGGATGTGCATGAGACAAATGTTTTCGGATACTTCAATCAAACGGTTTATTTATTACCGCAACTGGTGCTCAATTTCGGTACCCGTTTCGATGAAATGGTGCAGCGGTATGACGATAGACTAGTTGAGAAAAACAGGGTATCTGTGGCCAGTGCTGGCAGGTTTAGTCCCAAGGCCGGAATAAGTTACACCATTGGAGAAAAGGCCAGGATCTACTATAGTTATGGCACAGGATTTCATAGTAATGATACCCGCACACTTGCATTGGGCAATCAGCAAGGAAGAGCATTGCAAATTGGGAACACGTTGCCGCTGGCTTTCAGTCATGACCTTGGTCTCGTTATAAAACCTACACCTAAGTTGATGTTGTCCGGGGCTGTTTGGTTGCTTAATATGCAGCAAGAATTTGCATATGCCGGAGATGTCGCAGTTATTGATACCAGTGGCAAAACGCGGAGGTTTGGCCTTGATGTTTCAGCGCGATATACGCTGTCTAGATGGCTGTATCTTTTTGCCGATTTTAATCTGGCCCATTGCCGTGAATCAGATCCGGCAGAGGGGCAGAATTTCCTGCCATTGGCTCCCGGCTTTACTTCGGTGGGTGGTTTTACCTATAAGCCTAATAGTAAACTGTCACTCAGTTTTAGTTACCGGCATATGAGCGAAAGACCAGCGAATAATGATTATTCACTGGTCGCTACGGGTTACACGGTTTGCGATGCTGTGGCGAACTATTCATACCGCAATTTTGATTTTGGTGTTCAGGTGCAAAACCTGTTCAACACCCAATGGAATGAGGCGCAATTTGCTACTGAAACCCGGTTAAAAATGCCGAATGGGAAACTTGAACAGGGTAACACTACCGATGTATGTTTTACACCTGGTACTCCTTTGTTTGTGAAGTTGAGCGCTGCATGGAAGTTCTAGTGGCTGCCGGTTATTGGTCTATTGAATAGCCAGAAACGGTGTCATCAAAATGGAAGTACTTTGCAGGCAAATCTTTATACGGCCAACTGCCCCATGTTGTAATGAACTCTTTATGATTTCCCGTGAGCCAGTAAAGGTTTTGGGGATTGTCGTAGATGAGCATTGACGCAGTTTTGTTCTGTTCTATTGTAGATAGAAGCCAGAACTCATAAGGTGTGCCCCAGATCATTGTGAGGGTGTCGAGGGGCGCTTTCGCAGTGGCGGTGATGATCTTTTTTCCGTAGTTTTTAGCGAGGAATCTGCGCTCCCAATCAATGCGTTCGGTATAGTGCTGATGCATGAGAAATATTCTAACACAGCAGGTAACCACAATCAAGGCGAACAAGGGTATTGAAACTTTTCTGGTAGCCAGCGATGGTAGCAAGTCAAAAACAAGCGGTAAAGCTACGAATATGGATAGCGGAGTGTACAGGCTTTCCATGTAGAAGTCGGTGGTTTTTAAAGTTGGGAAGGAAACATTGACCAGCAGAAGGTAGCCGACAGTAGAGCAGACGAACAGTGCCAACATCTTCCAGTTTTTTTTCCTTGCATACAACAAGACAATTGGGATGGCCAGGAGCGGAAGCCAGTAGTACCTTGTGAGGCATTCCTGCAGAAAACGTTTATTTGATTCGATGTTGAAGTAGTGCGGAAAGCGTTTGAAAATGTTGTCGGCATTGTTCATCGCCATAGTGTCATAGTGGGCCCGGAACACCATTTTTTTCAGTTGCATCAGGACGAAAAAGAAGATAGCTGCACTATAGATCATTTTGCGCTTTATAATTTTTTCAGACCGAAGCAGGAAAAAGAGGAACACGAATGTGACCGGGAAAAGTAATAACATGTGGGAAAAGTTCACCGTTAGCATCCCAAGGAAAATAAATGCCATCATCAGTGGGTTTTGTGTTGCTTTTTTTGATGCCATGCAGGCAACTACTACCATAAACAAGGCAATGCCCTGGAACATTTCGCACTGGATCCAGTAGAAAGTATGTGCGACAAACAAAATATTGAACATCAACAGTGCCAGTGCGATACGGTATTGTTTGAAAATCGTGCCACACATAACATAGCAACCTGTGTAAAAGAGGGTAAAGCCGGTAGAATATAGAAACGTTACTGCTTTGAGCGATAGGCCCGCCCTCATAGCCAATAGGGGAAATGCCTGGGTGAAAATGGACACAAACCGAAAGTCCTGTGTTGCGAAATAGTTTCTTAAAACAATGGAGAACAACTGGTAAGATGTATCAAATAGAATTACTCTTTCCTTATAAAATATTGCCGAAAGGACGATGAGGAAAAGATAAACAATAAAACCACTTTGATACAGGCGCTTGTCCATATTACTTTATAGGGGTAAAATATATTGCAAGATACAAACTGATTTCATCGGAATCTGTAACTTCGGTACATTAAACTTTTACCCAACCCCGTCTTATAACATCAAAGAATAATGAATTTCAATCAGGCCACTTTGCCATCTATTGATCTTGAACAGTCTGTACTTTTTTATGAGCGCCTTGGTCTATTACTTATTGTTGATGCGTTACCAAGGTATGCGAGGTTTGAATTTCCGGATGGGGAGGCTACTTTATCGCTGCACTTGGTGGAGCAATTACCATTGGGTAATGGTACAGTGCTTTATTTTGAATGTGAGGACCTTGACGTACGGGTAGATGAATTGGCATCCAAGGGCTTTTCTTTTGAAGAGTTGCCCGATGACAAGCCCTGGCTTTGGCGGGAAGCAAGGTTGCGTGACCCGGACAATAATGTGATCATCCTTTATTACGCCGGCACTAACAGGAAAAGTCCACCGTGGCGAATTAATTGACAATAAAGATTAATTTACGCCAATCATTTTCTGTTACTTATAAATTAATCGTTGTCCCTTTAGAAATCAGGCTTAATATTTTATGACAAGAAATCTTGCTGAAAACCATGGTGTTGATTATGAATGGATAGACGTGGTCAGTCCGGAAGAAGCGGAATTGAAGAAGATTGCCAAACAATTTGGGTTGCATGAGGCATCAGTCAACGACTGCCTGCAACCGGGCCATTTGCCTAAATACGAACGTTTTAAAGGACATACATTTATCATTTTAAGAGTGTATGATTCGGAGTGGGATTCCGAAGCAGATACTGTTCAGGAACTTACGCACAAGATAGCTATATTTATAGCTGAAAACTTTATTATCACTATTCATCGCCAGGAGTGGCCACCTATTGTCCAGATAAGTGAGGAGTTTGTGTGTGGCGGCGACTGCAAGACCGCCCAGCATGTGTTGACTGAAATCATTAAACGCGGACTGCATTCGTATGAAGAGCCCGGGGGAAAGATAACAGAGCATATCGAGTATTATGAAAAGCAGGTCTTCCTGACCGCACGTAAGGCTTCGCTTCTAAAAGGTTTGTATTTTCTGAAGCGCAAGGTTGATGTGATCAGGCGCTTATTGCTCCTGACTCATGACATTATTGATAAAATTGACCCGAGGGATGCATCAAATGCCTACACGCGTGATTGCCGCGATCTTTTTGTAAAGCAGCACAGTTTATTTGACTCGCTTTCTGAACAGATCAATAACCTGCTGAATATTTATTTTAATATTTCTTCGCAACGCACCAATGAAACCATGCGGGTGCTTACCATATTCTCGGTATTCTTTATGCCGCTTACTTTTATTGTTGGCGTATATGGTATGAATTTCCAGAACATGCCGGAACTGAAATGGGACTGGGGTTATCCTTCAGCACTAATACTAATGGTGGTGGTGACTTTAGGTGTTTACCTCTGGTTCAGGAAAAAGAAGTGGCTTTAACTAAATGCAACAAATACCCCAATTAATAAAAGTAATCTGCTGTTAACAGCATCATGAAGGCGGCATGCCTTACCTTTAGCTTAATTACTACAGTACATGATGATACAACCTGCAATCAAAACTTTTGGTGAATTGAAGCAATCGGGTTTCATTTCGAAAAGTGTAAAAGAAGAAATAAGAGATAATCTGGTGAAACTGATCAGGGAAAAACAAAGCCCGTTCCAGACCATCCTGGGTTTTGAAGATACCGTTATTCCTGATGTGGAGCGGGCGTTACTTAGCCGCCATAATATTTTGTTTCTGGGCTTGAGAGGCCAGGCAAAGACGCGTATGGCGCGGGAAATGATTCACCTCCTCGATGAGTGGATCCCGTATGTGACAGGCAGCGAGATCAATGATAGTCCTTTTGCTCCTGTGTCCTTGTTTGCGCGGTTGTTGCTGGAAGAGAAAGGGGATGAAACCCCAATTTCGTGGCTGCACAGCAGCGAGCGTTATGGCGAAAAGCTAGCCACGCCCGATGTTTCTGTCGCTGACCTGGTGGGGGATATCGACCCCATAAAGGCTGCAAACATGCGTTTCAGTTTTTCTGACGAGCGTGCGTTGCACTATGGTATTATCCCACGGTCTAACAGGGGGATTTTTGTTATTAATGAATTGCCGGACCTGCAGGCACGTATACAGGTTTCGCTGTTTAACATTCTGCAGGAAGGCGATATCCAGATAAGGGGTTTCAAGTTGCGTATGCCGCTGGACATCCTTTTCATATTCACCGCTAATCCTGAAGATTATACCAACCGTGGCAGTATAGTTACGCCACTTAAGGACAGGATAGAAAGCCAGATCATTACCCACTACCCGAAAACTGTTGAGCTGTCTCAGGCAATTACGCAGCAGGAAGCTGATGTTTTGCCACAGCAGCAAAAAATGGTTGAAGTACCTGACCTGTGCAGCATACTCATAGAGCAGGTGGCCATGGAAGCACGTAAAAGTGAATTCGTGGACCAGAAGAGTGGCGTTTCCGCAAGGTTGACTATTTCGGCCTACGAGAATCTGGTGAGTACTGCCGAACGTCGTGCACTTAGGCATGGCAGTGACCATACTATGGTCAGGATCGCAGATCTGCTGGGTATTATCCCATCTATTACAGGAAAGATAGAACTGGTGTATGAAGGTGAGCAGGAAGGGCCGCTGAATGTTGCGTTCCGTTTGATGGGGTTGGCTATCAGGACTACCTTCTGCAAGTATTTTCCCGATCCGCAGTCGTTCAAAAAGGCGGGTAGGGACATCCAGAAGGCGAAAGCCAAGGTGAGTCCATACCAGCCTGTTATTGATTGGTTCGGGGCTGGGAATGACCTTTTGTTGTTGCAGGATGATGCTGATGATGATTATAGAAATAACTTGTATAAAGTTGATGGGCTATATAGTGCGGTGAAACAATTCTACCCGGATAGCAATATTGAAATGACTGGACTGCTTATGGAGTTTATGCTGCATGGTCTTTCTGAGTTTTCATTGATAAGCAAGAAAGGACTGGAGCGTGGCGGTTTTAATTTTACGGACATGCTTGGCAGTATGTTGAACATGGGAACAGGAGACGATTTTGACGATGATGATTTTGGCTAGAGCTTACGGTTATTGTTAATGTGTTTTTTGCATATTTAATTGTCATTCGGCTCGGTGTCAGAATGCATTTGGGCACGGTTCGGGAATGAAAAATGGGCCTAAAGACCCCAAATCGTTTAATTTTTGTCGGTTGCTTCGTTGTTTTAACTTAATTACTTAGATTTGAAGTTTATTTTAAACTTACTTCATAATATGAAGGGCATTTTACTCACTGCACTATCTGTTCTTGCACTTTCCGGCAATATGTTTGCTCAACGCACTCTGTGGGAAAATTTCCCTCCGGAGATCCGTTGGGATATTGGTATTGATGGTGGTTTTAGCGGCATCACCCGTCCGTTGGGCCCTGAAAAGGCCTATCAGGGGACCCGTACCAAGGTTGTTCCAGATTACAACGTGAAGCTGACATATGCTATTACGCCTAACTGGAACATTAATTGTGAGGTTGGTTCCCGTACCTGGGAATCTTACGGTACCTGGGCCAATCCATATTATATGGGTGGAGCACTAAAGAACACTGAGATCAAATTTCAGTTAGGTAAGCCGGCAATTACAGAATCTTTCCAGTTAAATTATTCTATTCCGTTTTACAGCCGTTTTAAGATATTCCAACGTGCAACCCTCTATTTTGGTGTAACACTTGGTTTGGTGACTACCGTTAGCGATGGCTCGACAGGCTATAGCAGGTACAGTGCGCCTCCTGATTCGTCATACAGGTATATTTCTAGTTATAATTATGCAGCCGGTGTGGGTTATAGTTTCGGAGCTCAGGTTGGTTATACTTATTATATTAAGCGCCGTTGGGGTGTTAACGTAGAACTTGCAGCCCGTTATGTGGAAATGGGAACAGGCAAAACAAACGGCCTGAGCGATGACCACATGACTAACCGTTACCACATGATATTCCTGCCGCAGACATTCGGCATCAGGTACAGGTTCAAATAATCTTGAACAAAATATATTTTATAGATATACCTGCCTTCGTGGCAGGTATTTTTTTGCTCTCTAGTCATGGGCTGTATTCAAACAGCCGAATTGAACTTGCCTTTCCCGACACCTTAATATTTAAAGGCCAGTGAACCGATTTAGGTAAGTTTTAATATTTCACCAACATTTCAAATAAACTAAGGGCACGGTTTTTGCTCTTGTTTAATTGTATTTCCAGAATAGTGTGTGTGTCAGACGGAAATTTACGGTACCGGAAATACCCAAAAAATAAATTTCCTCGGGAGTGCCTGTTCAGGCACTCTTTTTTAATTTATGGCAGCTGGCTGCAATTTATGGACAAAGCCGTCAGTAGGCCTAAGATACCTCAATGATATTACTTTTCAGTTGTCAATATGAAAAGGCAATTTCTAAAGGTGCACAATAAAACAATTAGAGTGTTGCTCCCTGTCGGGCAATGTTGAATCCCATATTTTGAACATTTCTACGCTGGTTCTTGTCCCACAGCAGGGAGTTGGTATGGTTAAAATGGATGAAATGGATCTTAGATTTTGTTGTTGCGTCCGAGTTTTCGAACAGGTGCATAGTTTCGGTTACCAGGGGGTGGGGGACCGATGAGAATTTTATGCCCGGAATTTCAATGTCATTGAAGAACGTGGCGTCCACCATTGCAATGTCCACCTTTTTGACTTCCTCGACAATACTCCGGTCCCATTTCTCCCATTTGTTGATATCGGGGATAAAGAGATATTTTTTACCTGCGGCAACAATCCGGAATCCGGCTGTTTCGGAAAATTCATCGCGATGTGGAACGGTGAAGGCAGTAACTGAGATTTGGTCTGTCAGGTTTACGGCAGAGTCAGCAGTCAATCTGCGGATCTCAATGTTCCTGTAGTTGACAAGCTGGCTCCAGGGGCCATTGGTTTCCAGGAAATTGGCAAGCTTTGGCAGCGTATATACGGGGACGTTTTTAGCACCCATTACCTCCTTGCCCAATTCCATTAGGCCTGTATAATGCCCAATATGAGCATGCGTAATAAATATGCCTTCCGGTAGGAAGTTATACTGCCCCTTTGTCAGTTTCTGAAAATCATGTAATTGTTGCCTTATGTCGGGCGTGGCTTCAAACAACCACCATTTTTTTGACTCAGGATCTACCAGGGCAAGCGAAACTACGTTTCTACGCATCACTTCATGCCGCCATGCGCTTTTACAGCATCGTTTCTGACAGCCCATATGCGGGTAGCCGCCATCCTGCGCCACGCCAAGGATCTTTATGAATGCTTCAGCGGGGCTTTGCGAGTAACCACAAATGGATGAGATCAACAGCAATACAGCGACAACATATTTAAGCATACTGTAAAGTTGCTGAATTTATTGCAACTAACTGCCGGCATCTTTATTTTGTATGGAGGAAGTCGTGCGTCTCGAACATTTTTCCAGAGGGGACGTGGAGTTCTATCAAATGGTTGAATTCGAATGTCATACTGTCAAGCATGTAATAGTATAGTAATTGCGTGGCGCCGGAGCCGGGTATTGTAGAATCGAATTTGATGATGTGCGCGACCAGGTCTGTGGAACGGTAACGTAGCCGCATACCGTATATGTTTATTCCAAAACCATCGTATTTTGTGATGGTAAGTGTTGTGTCGCTTACAGTGCGGTTGTAAGCTTCAGGCCACATGGTATGCACGCTGTCAACTATCGTATCGGCATAGAGATTTCCATTGGATTTTAATGAAAATGAGCGGGTGCCGGGAATCCCCTTGGTATAGTCAATGCTATCATCATAGCTATTTTTCTTTCCGCAACTGAACAGCAACGCGAAGAAACAAAAAACGAGTAGGGGTAAGAAGAGCTTTTTCATAGTGGGTTTATTTAGAATGAAATTTAGTTGATCGTGCTTCTTCCCGTCGCTTGCCGTTCTTTTTTTTGCCAAGATGTTTGCTTTCCTTGAAAAACAAACTTAAGGTTAGAAGTCAAGATGTTATAATCGGCATATTAACGCAGGTGCCACGGGAAATATTTTATGTACTTTAAAAAAAATCTTTTTTTGTAACTACATTTGAGCAAATTTTCATTTGCATGAAGCAGTTATTACTCATTTTTTCCTTTTTTGTGTGTTCAGTTGCCGCACAAGCTCAAATCTCTATCACCTCGTCGGATATGCCGGTTTCAGGGGACACACTGCGTTACAGTTTTGCGAACCCCATAGGGTCTACCATTAATTTGGGCGACAGCGGGGCCAGTTTTACCTGGAATTACAGTTCGCTGACGCCAATCAGGCAATCCGTTGATACTTATAAGACGGCACTAGCGGTAAATATATTATATGGTCTTATTTCACTCAGTGCTTATGGCTACAAGGTTGCCGATACACTTCCGGGTGGATCTGCCTTGCCGGTTAGTGTAACCCAGGTGTATACGTTTTTTGAAAAGAAGTCGAGCCCTAGTACATTTTCTGCAGTGGCCTTTGCTGCAAAAATTGCTGGCGTACCAACTCCATTTAATTACACCAAGGATGATAACTGGTACTACTTTCCATTAAATTATGGTAATACCGACAGTTCGAATTACTCACTTAATATTTCTCTTTCGTCACTGGCATCTTTGAAGCAGGCAGGCTACCGTAAAACTCACGTAGACGGGTGGGGTACAATTACTACTCCCTTTTTCACAACTCCTGTAAACTGTATCAGGGTAAGGTCAGAAATTCATGAAATAGATTCGGTTTCATTTGGTGGTTTCCCAATCGGTTTCCCTCGTAATTCTGTCGAATACAAATGGCTGGCAACTGGGCAGCATTATCCAATTCTTTGGGTTACAACCAATGTTACCGCTACGACTGAACAGATCGTGAACATCAGGTATAGGGATATGGCCAGGACAATAGTCCTGCCGAATGAGGTTGCAGGCGTTACTGACAATATGTTAGAAATCAAGGCATCGCCAGTTCCCGCACTTTCTGGCATTGTAACACTCGATATTCCTGCGTCATGGAAACAGTATCATGTAGATGTACTGGATATTAATTCAAAAAGAGTTCTTTCTGTTGATAACGTTTCTACTCTTGTACTGGAATCATTACCTACAGGAAATTATTTTGCAAGAATCACATCAGGAAGCAATGTGGCTTATGTGCGTATTGTCCGTTAGATTTTAATAGATCCTTCTTTTATTAAAGAATATTAAAAAGGAATGCCCGGCTTGTCAATGAGCCGGGCATTCTATTTAATTTAAATCTGGTTTTTATATCGGAAAACCCGCTCCCATTAATAGCCTCTTCCTTCTTTTTGTTCCATGTAATTGATGAATGCACGGTTAGCTACTCTGTTGCCTCCCTTGGTGGGGTAATTGCCGGTAAAATACCAGTCACCTGTGTTGTGCGGGCAGGCATCATACAAGCCCTCTATTGTCTGGTAAATGACATCTACCTCCGTGTGTACATCTTCGTGTTTCAACATTCTGGCAATCTTCGCACTTATTTCTTCAGCGGAGAATGGGGCATAGACGCCTTTTACAAAATTTTCTTCGTGTAACCTGTTTTCCGCCTCTGCGGTCTTACAGGTGTTGTAAATGTCTTTTAGTTTGTTTCCCATTCCATTGTCTTCCAGCAATCCGACAGCGGCCTGGAAAGCAATGAAGTCGCCCATGCGGCTCATATCGATCCCATAGCAGTCAGGATACCTGATCTGTGGAGCAGAAGAGACAATAATGATGCGTTTTGGTCCCAGCCTGTCCAGCATCTTGATGATGCTCTCACGCAGGGTTGTTCCCCTTACAATAGAATCGTCAATAACTACCAGCGTGTCTACGTCGCGTTCTACTGTGCCGTAAGTGATATCATACACGTGCTGCACCATTTCATTTCGTGAAGCATCTTCTGTAATGAAGGTGCGCAGCTTGGCGTCCTTTATGGCAATCTTCTCAATCCTGATGCGCCTGTAAATCAACTCCTTCATTTCTTCAGGAGTGATGGTGTCTCGTCTTTCGAGAATGCGTTTTAGTGTAATGTCCTTTAAGAAATCTTCAAGTCCCTTTATTAAACCGTAAAATGCGGTCTCAGCAGTATTGGGTATAAAGGAAACTATGGTATGCCTCAGGTGGAAGTCAAGTGCCTTCAATACATTTTCGGCAAGGTTCCGGCCCAGTTGCATACGCTCCCTGTAAATATCCGGGTCGCTTCCGCGGCTGAAATAGATACGTTCAAAACTACACGCTGTTAACTTCCTTGGCTCAAGAATGGCAACATCACTGAAAGTGCCATCGGCTTTAACTATGATAGCGTGGCCGGGTGCCAGTTTGTGCACATCGGCCTGCTTTACGTTGAATGCGGTCATGATTGCTGCACGCTCGGAGGCTGCAACAACTACTTCGTCATTTTTATAATAATAACATGGCCTGATACCATTTGGGTCGCGCATCACAAAACTATCACCATTACCCACGAGGCCACTGAACACATAACCTCCATCGAATAAAGTTGTCGCATTCCGGAGAATGGATTCGATGTCGAGCGATGCCGGGTCCCGGTCATCGGCCTGGCACAGGAAGTGATGAACAGTCTCTATCATTGCTCCCAGATCACTTTCCCGCATAGTGCCGGTAGGGTGCTGGGCCAGCATTGAAAACAACTCATCGGTATTTACCAGGTTGAAATTTCCGGCCATTGTCAGGCTGCGGGTAGGGTTAATGCTTGGTTTTATGAACGGATGGCAGAACTCAACATTGTTCTTGCCCTGGGTGCCATAACGCAAGTGTCCCAATAACAACTCTCCGGCAAAGCGCATGTAGCCCTTCATGAACCCCGGGTGTTGTAATATTTCAGGATACATTTTTTCCAGTTCGGTAACTTCCTGGTTAATGTTCTGAAATATCTGGGCAATTGCCTGCTGGCCGCTTACCCTCAACCGGTGCATGTTTTGCTGTGCCGATGCCATGTCCAGCTTCACTGACGCTATCCCTGCGCCGTCCTGCCCACGGTTGTGTTGTTTTTCCATAAGCAGGTAAAGCTTGTTAAGGCCATACACTGCAGTGCCATATTTTAGATGGTAATGAGAAAGTGGTTTTAGCAGGCGGATATATGCCAGTCCACATTCGTGCTTGATCGAGTCAGACATGAGACTGCAAATGTACTAACGTTTGCGAAATAGGTTATAACGGATTTTGTTAATTGCATGGCCTATCGGTAACAGAACAAAAAAACGGGAGCAACTGCCCCCGTTTGTATAAAATAATTTAATGTAGCTTATGAACCTCCAGTTACAACAACACCATTGATAGTGATAACTACACTTGTGAATGGTGCCACCGGTGGGTTTTGCTGTAGTGCCCATGGTGATGAAGTGGCAGGAATAGTTGCGCTGATGCATGTTGGCGTAAATAACGCAACGGCAGTACTTTGATCTATTGTGAATGGCAAGGCCGGTTCTACCCCGGGGCCTCCGGCCTGAGGTGTATAGGTTGGGAGGGTAGTAAGCGCGGTAAATACCGTTGGCCTGTTAGCGGATAGCCATGCCAGCGCAACCTGATCAAGCGTGACAGTTAAATCAGCGTTAAATGTAACAGGGGGAGGCGTGGGAAGTGTCTGGGAGACAACTTTTACAGCAGCCAAAACGCCATTTCCTGATCGGCTTGTGGCTTTGGGCATGCTGCAAATTCCGTTATTAGAACATTGTGCCTTCGGATTGCCAAAGGTTAAGTTCGCAGTGGCAGAATTGCCAACAACACTACCTACTTCATCGCCTAAGCCCGATCCAGTTTCATTTGTGTTTTCGATCATAAAATAGTTTTTGGTTTTTTGAGAGAAAAATAATTTGCTGTATAAAGATTATAATAATAACGGCTTTACTGCACAACTTATTTATTTATATTTAATTTTCATAGTTTTTATCGCTATTTTTCCGAAAATTCTTTTTGCGTGAAGAAAATCTGCCATAAACGTATTTTTGTTTTCATTGCGATGTTTTTGTTTTTCTTCCCTAATCTATTAGCACAGGGAAGCACAAAAACAGTAGATTCTTTAAAGTCAATTCTTCAACGCAATATAGCTGACAGCACAAAAGTGGACGTCTTGTTTCTTTTGGCGGATGAAATACCCTGTGAGGATAGTACCGGTAAAATTAAAAATTTAAATCAGGCTTTGGAACTGGCTCAAAAAGAAAAAAGTGCGCAATTGACAATGAAAAGCTATTCTAAACTAGGATACGTATATTTCAGATGCTTTCAAAATTATCAGATGGCAATTGAAGAAAATGTACTGTTCGCGCAAGTGGCAAAACAAAATGGTGATGTCTTAAATCAAGCTGAAGCGTATTCGGCTATTGGGCTTAATTATAAGGCCATGAACAATTATGCTAAGGCTATCGAATACTATAATCTTGAACTTTCATTAAAACCAGGGCCCGAAAAGGAAATGGCTGCATGGGGTAATATGGCGGTTATTTATAGAAATGTTGGAGATAATTCAAAGGCATTATCTTGTTATGTGAGGTCACTCAAGATTTTGGATCAATCAATAATTTCAAAGAAAGCCACTTCAACTACTGACTCTGTGCAGATGGCTGGACTGTTAATTGGAATTGGGGCGATTTATTCTAGTATGAGGGAATATGAAAAAGCGCTTGACAATTACGACAAAGCCCTAAAAATAGCCGCTGGATACGATGCTGCAAGACAGTTTGTATTTATGGCTAAAGGGGAGGCTTATTCTCATTTGAAGAACTATGTCAATGCAGAGGATCAATACAAGAATGCACTTGCGTTAAGTCGTTCTATAGGAGGGACTAATGAAGGTGCAATTCTGGCTGACCTGGCAGCCATATACCTTAAGATGGGGAATCCCCAACTAGCATTGAAGTATGCAAATGACGCTTTAGTCATTGACGAAAAACTCAATCAAGAGCTACAGTTATCTGAAATATATGTCGTTTTAGCCAAAATATTTGCCTGGGAAAAAGAATATAACCATGCTGTACCTTACTTGAAAAAAGCAATTCAAATTGCAGGGAAAATGGGAGCCTTGGATAACGAACAGGAGGCCTGGCAAACGCTTAGCACCACTTATGAAGCGATGAAGAAGCCAGCAGAGGCTTTTGATGCCTACAAACATTTCATTACTCTCAGGGATTCCCTTTATAACACAGATAAGGCTAATGAACTCACGCGAATAGACCTGGAATCGGGCTTTGCCCGAAAACAACTGGCAGATAGCCTGGGACAGGTAAAGCAATCGAAAGCTTATGAAATGAGAATCCAACGACAAAAATTGCTGGCAATGAGTGGGTATTGTGGGCTTGCCCTGGTTGTTTTATTATCCTTTTTTATCTACCGCAATTACAGCCAGCAGAAGAAGGCTAATGCGGTGATCAGCAAGGCTAATGAAACCATAAGAGAGGAAAAACAGGTGTCTGAAAACCTGTTGCTTAATATCCTGCCAGAAGAAGTCGCGAAGGAACTGAAGGTGCAGGGTGCGGTGCAGGCGAAAATGTTTGATAATGTTACGGTCCTGTTCACTGATTTTGTCAATTTTACAGCTGCCGGCGAACGCTTTACACCACAGGAACTTGTAGCGGAGTTGCATGCCTGTTTTAAGGCATTTGACGAGATACTGGGGCGTTACCCCATAGAAAAAATAAAAACGGTTGGTGATGCTTACCTGGCCGTTTCGGGATTGCCAAACCCTGACGAGAACCATGCGACAGAAATGGTAAAAGCGGCGCTGGAAATAAGGGATTTTATGGTAGAGCGTAGAAACAAGCTGGGGAATAGCACGTTCGAGATCCGAATAGGAGTGAACTCGGGGACTGTAGTAGCCGGGATCGTGGGTGTAAAAAAATTCGCTTATGACATTTGGGGCGATACGGTCAATACCGCAGCCCGCATGGAGCAGTATTGTGAAAAAGGCCGGGTGAATATTTCCGAGAGCACCCACGAACTGGTAAAGGACAAGTTCACGATCGTACAACGAGGAAAGATCGCGGTTAAAAATAAGGGTGAGTTGAATATGTATTTTGTAGAAGGGTAGAAGCCGGTGGGCAAAATTTCCGATGCGGTCACCCCAATCTTCTACTTTCTACATCGGACTTACGACTTACCACTTTCTACTTATGACCTACGGCTAACCACCTACGACTTCACCCAATTATCCTTTACTTTGCAGCATGTACAATTCACAGGATGAAAAGCGCCTGTATGACCAGGCTAAACAGTTGCTTGCTGCGACTGGAACTACGAATGCGGAGGAAGCAATAAATCAGTTACGCGAAGTAATTAACTATGCCGACTGGAAATATTACGTGCAGAGTAACCCTGTACTGGCCGACAACGAATATGATGCGCTCTATAAAAAGCTCAAACATACTGAAGACCAGTTTCCTGAACTGGTTATGGCCGATTCTCCTACTCAGCGTGTGGCGGCAGGGTTAAGCGAGCGCTTTCCAACCGTGAGCCATCTTGTGCCGATGCTTAGCCTGGACAACACATACAATGCGGAAGATTTGTATGACTGGGACCGGAAGTGCCGGGAATTGGCAGAAACCAACGAACTGGAATACTGTGTAGAGCCTAAGTATGATGGTGCCAGCATATCATTGATATACGATAACGGCGCACTCAGTCGTGGGGCAACCCGCGGAGATGGGGTAATGGGTGAAGATGTTACTGCCAATATCCGGCAGATAAAGTCGTTGCCACTTTCGGCGCCTTTGGAGGCTCAGGGGGTTACGCAGGTGGAGATACGTGGAGAGATCGTTATTCATAAAAAAGTATTTGAAGAGTTTAATAAACAAAGGGTTGCCGAAGGTCTTTCACCATTGGCTAACCCGCGAAATGCGGCTTCTGGTACATTACGTATACTAGATCCAACAGAGGTAAGGAAACGCGGGTTGAGCGCCATTTTGTACCATATCAGCGACTATACTTTGGCCGAAGGTGCTCAGCGCCCTGACGCGCTGGATACTCATTATGGTTCTTTGCAGTGGCTATACCAGCTTGGGTTCCCTTCTCCGGCAAAGGAAATGAAATTGTTTACCCATATTGATGAGGTCATTAAATATTGCGGTGAGTTTGAAGCGCGCAGAGATGATCTCCCCTTTGAAGTGGATGGCCTGGTAATTAAGGTCAATAGCTTTGATATGCAGGACAGAATGGGCATGACCTCACATCATCCACGCTGGGCGGTAGCCTATAAGTTTAAAGCAAGGCAGGGTACCAGTAAGTTGCGCAGGGTGGAATACCAGGTTGGCCGGACTGGAGCAATAACACCAGTAGCCAAAATAGACCCGGTGCACATTGGCGGGGTAACGGTTACTTCCATATCACTGTTTAATGAAGATGTGGTGCGGGAAAAAGATGTACGGATAGGGGATACTGTGCTGGTGGAACGTGCCGGAGATGTAATACCCTATATAGTGAAGCCACTTACCGAGCTGCGTACCGGTGAGGAAATAGAAATCAAGTTTCCGACCAATTGCCCTGTGTGCGAATCGGTATTAGAGAAACAACCAGAAGAAGCTGCCTGGAGATGCATAAATATCAGTTGTCCGGTACAAGTGGCCG
>CANCOG010000031.1 GCA_947379685.1 Flavipsychrobacter stenotrophus
ACATTGTCCTTAATGATTGCAAGGCACTTCTCCCAAAGTTGCTCCGCGTCATTCGTTTGATTAGTATTATTATTGTAAGTGTCTGTATTCATGTTGTCTAATAACGCCTAGCTGGTTAAGATGTTCATACCCCTTTTTTATTTGCCGCAAAAACCTTGCCCGAAATATGGAAAAGTGACTGCGGATCTAAAGTTTAACTAATTCAATTGGGTAATATTTTCGTCAATCCACCGGTCATTTTTCTCTCTTTAAATCTATCATTCTTTTTGTGATCGGGAGGACGAAATTGCTAACATTTAGTTGAAAAAAAAAATCATTTGCCTATTGTTTATTCAGTATGGATTACAGATTGGGCATTCGGGTTTTTGGCTTATTTTTTGATATAAATACTTGTGGTGCAAATGACTAGTTGGAATAATTTTTCGTTTTTAAACTTTGACTTTTTATCGAATGGTATTTATTTGTTCCTTCGGCCTGAAACCCTTTACTGTATTGGTTTATGTGGTTTTTTAAACGGTGTTATTTTTATTTTTTGGGTGAGGAAATAATGTTCTGCAAAAATAGTTATGTTTTCTTTAAGTCCGTTCGTTAATTAACATTTGCAGTAACAAAAAAAGTGCACAGTTATCCATTTTTTGCCACTTGCGTTGCCAGGTGTTCTCAGACTTGTTAAGCGGTTGTTATAGAGAGGCGTTTTGAGCACTTTTTTTGGTGCTTGATGTGCCGGTTTTTGAAGCAGCCCAAGAAAAAGCGCTATAACACCGACTTTCAAATGAGGATTGTTCCTTGTCAAATTTATCGGGATAGAAACATGGGTTTTAGGAGGGAGTTACAATGCGAAAAGGCTGTGCATCAGCAGGCAAAAGGAAGGCCTGCATTGACGATGCAGGCCTTCCTTTATTAGTGTTTGTGTATATTGTTTTAGTATGAGCGGTTTGGGTCAAATGCTTCAAGCGCATTTGCTATTGCAGTCAGGAAACTGGCACCCAAAGAACCGTCTACAACCCTGTGGTCATAACTCAATGAAAGGTACATCATATGCCTGATTGCAATAACGTCCCCATCCTGAGTTTCCAGCACCACAGGCCTTTTCTTAATAGCTCCAACTGCCAGTATGGCAACCTGTGGCTGATTAATGATTGGAGTGCCCATCAGGCTGCCAAACGTGCCCACGTTTGTCACAGTAAATGTACCACCCTGGGTATCGTCAACCTTCAACTTATTGTTTCGCGCAGCATTAGCCAATGCATTTACATCCTTCGTGAGACCCAGCAGGTTCTTGGTATCCGCGTTCTTAATAACCGGTACAATCAGGTTACCGCTTGGTAAAGCTGTCGCCATACCAATGTTCACGTCTTTCTTAACTATTATACGGTCGCCGTCAACACTTACATTGATCATTGGGAATTTACGAATACAGCTTACTATTGCCTCAATGAAAATAGGTGTGAAGGTGATCTTCTCGCCATATTTCTTTTCAAAGGGTGTTTTGGACTTATCGCGCCATTTAACAATATTGGTAACATCGGCCTCTGTAAAACTGGTTACGTGTGGCGATGTTGCCTTACTGCGTACCATATGATCCGCAATCATTTTGCGCATACGGTCCATTTCTATTATTTCTACGTTGCCACCTGGTGCCGATGGGGCGGCACTTATGGTTGTGGCAGCAGCCACAGGCGCAGGTGTTGAAGCAGCAGCAACTACAGGTGAGATTTCCGCAGCAGGAGCAGTACCTCTCTTCGCCACGTAGTCAAGAATGTCTTTCTTGGTTACACGACCTTCATTGCCTGTGCCCGGAACGTTTTCCAGCTCAGCCATACCAATTCCTTCCTTCCCGGCAATATTCAGTACCAGTGGTGAATAGAATCGTGGAGCGCCATTTCCACCGGAAACAGCAACGGGAGCTGCCGGGGCTGCTTGCTGCAATGGTTTTTCTTGCTGTGGAGCGGGTTGTGCAGCTGCAACAGGTGCCGGTGTTACGGCCTGAGCTGCACCACCAGAATCAACACGGGCTATAACTGCGCCTACCGGAACCACATCATTTTCCTTATATAGCAATTCGGTTATAGTACCTGCGGCTATTGAGGGCACTTCGCTGTCAACCTTATCTGTTGCTATGTCCAGAAGGGTTTCATCCATTTTTATAACGTCGCCAACCTTTTTGTGCCATTTAAGCACTGTTGCTTCCATTATACTTTCGCCCATTTTAGGCATTACCAGATCAACGATTGCCATAATAATTTGTTGTTATTTGAGTAAAGACGCTGCAAAAATAATCATTTGAAGGTCAAAAGAAAAATGAAGATGCACATTACTTTTGGATAGGTCTGTATGTTCTGTACGGTTGTATGCCCGAAAGCTTGCATGTTTGAGCACCCAGTGGGTAGGAATGCCGCGGGGTGTTTCCCGAAAACTTCACAAATTGAGGTTCGGGATCAGTTAATTATCCTTCAATCCTGTACCGGGCTTGTTCTGCAAAAATGGCTATGGATACGAATATGGCAGTAACTTCAAGGTAAATATAGGGTACCACTATAAAAGCAAGGAAAATGCTAAGGTAGATTTTGAACGATGCAATAAGGAAAATTCTTTGGTTTATCTTTTTCTTGTACAACCAATACCAGGCGCCCATCAATGATAGAATGGAAAGGTTAAGTATAAAGAAGGTCTTTTTCAGTGCCATAAATCCAGCGTGCAAATCTTTGTGCAAGTAGTTTAAGTAGAATAGGTGTGCCATTCCGGCGCCTCTGAATAATTGGCTGGGCAGGTGATGAGTGTTCAGCTGGCGCCATTCACCTATTGGGCCATCGCCGTAGTTAAGCAGGTAAGCCCGATAGAATGAGGTCCAGTCTTTGCTCAAAAATGGGATTATATATAGCAGACAGACGAAAATTAATAATGATCCGCAGGCCAGCAAAAGCTGTTTTCTTTCGCCGGAAACAAACAATACAAAGAACCAAAGTGGCAGCCACATCGCAACATAATACCGCGATAGGAGGCAGCATCCGATCAATATGCCCGTGAGGATGCTATTTCTCTGATTTAACCCAAAAATAAGGAGGAGGTAGTAGCCGGCTACCATATTTTCTACTGTTGCTCCCCAAATATTGGGATCCGCGTAAGCAATACAGCTGTAGGCAATGGTCAATAACAATGGCGTTAATATATGTACATAAACTTCACGACATTTCAGACTTCGTACCATGATAACCAGCGCACCTGAACACCACATGAGGAAAGTCATTGTCCGGTAATCGAAATGGAAATATTCTGGAATGGTACATGGCAGCCAATGCATTGGCAGGTAACCGGACGGTCCATTATAATATAGAGCAACCAGCGCATCATTAGAATATGGATACAAACCGGCCAAAAATCTCTTTGAAAGGACTGTAATGATGGGAAGAATATCCGAGACGGATTTAAAATCGACATATTTGATCATGTCAATTGTTACCGTGTTGAGGTACACCAGGCAAAGGGCGTAAAGAAGATACATTATGTATTTCTTTCTTGCCGGGGATGCTACTATATCAATTTGAGTCGTTGTATTGTAGAATTTCACAATCAAGACCGTTCCAAACAGCAGAGAACTTAGCAGGAGACCTATTGCGTTAAATGTTTGGCTGGTGATATGGCAATCAAAGAAAACAAAGATGAATAGGAATTCCAGGGTCAACAGGGATGCCAGAATTGCATTATACAGGAGATTTTTAGGCATGGTATATTGGGTATTAGTATTTCGAATGTATAATTTTCTCAACCGATAAAACTACTATTGCAATTCAGTATAAGTGCCAATTAGCCGAAAGAAGAAAAATGATTTTTGGGTAAATTTTTCTAACGGTTTCTATAAAAGGAAGCACAAAAAATCCCTAACGATGCAGCTTGTACCTGGCTTGCTCTGCAAAAATGGCGATTGACACGAAAATCGCTGTAACTTCAAGATACAGGTATGGTACTACAATAAACGCCAGAAAAACACTCAGGTATATTTTGAAGGACGCGAGTAAGAAGATTCTATGGTTTATTTTCTTTCGGCAGAACCAATACCATATACCTAATAAAGTAAGCACAGAAAGGCTCACGATAAAAATTACTTTCTTTATTTCAACAAACCCGGCATGCGGGTTCGTTTTAACGTATTTTAAATAGAATAAATGGGCCATGCCAGTGCCGCTGAATAATTGACCCGGCAATTGTTGTAGATTTAGTCTTTGCCATTCATTAAACGGAGCCTCGCTATAATTGAGAACGTATGCCCTGTAAAACGAGGTCCAGTCTTTGCTTAAAAACGGGATTATATAAAGGATACAAATGAATAAAAATAATGAAACAATGGTTCGTAGAAGTTGTTTTCTTTCTCCGGATACAAGCATAACGAAGAACCAGAGCGGAAGCCACAAGGCGACATAGTATCTCGATAAAAGGCAGCAGCCGAGCATTACACCCGTCAGAATCCCATTTTTTTGGTTTAGCCCAAAAATAAGGAGGAGGTAATATCCTGCTACCATGTTTTCGATCGTCACTCCCCAGACACATGGATCTGAAGTAGCTATATAGCTGTATGCCAAAGTGATCATTAATGGTGTGAGTATTTGCACCCAGACTTCACGGCATTTCAAACTTCTTATCATTATCACGATAGCACCGGCACACCATACAACGAAGGTCATTGTCCGGTAGTCAAAGTGAAAATATTCTGCAATAGTGCAAGGTAGCCAGTGTGTTGGCAGGTAACCAGAGGGTGCATTGTAACTATAAGCAATCAATGCATCGTCGGTATATGGGTACAATCCTGCGAGAAAACGTTTTGCCAGGACGGTGACAATAGGTATTATGTCTGAACACGTCCTGAAATCAATCGATTTGATAATGTCAATAGTCACTGTATTTAGGTACACCAGACAAGCCGCATAAAAGATGTACATAACGTATCTTTTTTTTGAACCGGGGCTAACGATGTCAATTTCAAATGAAGAGTTATAGAATTTTGCGATCAATGTTACCCCAATCATCAAAGAGCTGGCTAAAAGGCCAATTGCATTAAATGTTTGACTGGTCAAATTGTGTTGGAAGAAAACAAATGCAAATAGGAATTCCAGGATAATAAAAAATAGGAGGATAGCATTAAAGGGGAAGGTCTTACGCATTGAAAATAGGGTATTTGTATTTTCAAATATACAAATATTCCAGACTCAGTATAATATAACGGCCGTTTAATAATTTATCTTTTTCTCTTCCACCTGACAGCGTAACTCAGATAGAAATTAATATCGAAAACTGCATTTTTGTCGCCACGGCCATAGCCGGTAATATAAAGCGGGGCCAGATCATTGAATTGTTTACCGTTCATCATGAATTTACCTCTGATGTTCCAACCCGCAAGCAGGCCTTTATATAGTTCAACACGAACACCGGCAGTTATTTCCATCCAATACCCTGTGAAATTTTTAGGTGCAATTGTTCCGCTGGTATTGCCCCAAAGGCTATCTATTATGGTATAGGTAGCGGCGCTTCGCTGAATGGGGGCAGCGCCCAGTCTCAGTCCCATAAACAGGCCGCCCCAATCTGTTGAATCTTCACGTGGCAGCAATATTTTATTGAATCCGGCACTAAAATAGGCATTCGATGTGTGGTACTTCAGGTCATCATAAGTTACATCCGAACTGCCCCAGCCGCCTTCAGCCGCCAGGTAAAACTCGTTATGCAGGTAGTAGTCGGCCGCAAACTGATACCCATTTTGCCCGGTAACTAACATATTTCTTACCGGGCTAATAATGTCAATGCCCAGCACAAACTGATGTCCGGCTATTTCCTTTTTGGGGATAGCCGAAGTGGTATCGCTGCTTGCGGTGTCTGCAGTGGCCTGGGCAAATGCCGGTAGGGTAGTGCAGAGCAGCAGCAAGCTAAATGCCAGTCTTAACATAAATTTTAAGCTGCTTGGTTGCATTGGCGTTATTGGTGACACTTGGGTTTGTGATCAGTACTGAATCAATACTTTTATGTGTGGTTTGCACTGAGGATAGCGAATAAAAATACGTGAACCCGCAGGCATTTGACAAAAATTGCAGCTTTCTTTGGTATTTAAAACTTATAGTATCAGGGCGAACATAGAACGAATCTGTAAAAACCAGCCAGCTACACGAATCAGCATCTGGAGACAATGAAATAGTGAAATTGGCTGAAGGACTCTTATACAGGGTATATTTTACGGTGTCAGGTGCAGTGATTGCCCCAAATATCGCCATTGGCAGAGCCGTGTCAATGGTTGTTGTGGCACTGTCTGTCGCATAGTGTACAAATTCCATATTCAGGCTTGCCGTTTTAGGGGTCAGGCAGGGTTGGCGTTCCTGAGTGCATCCCCAAAAGGCAAAACAAGCTACAACACCTGCCAGAAGCCAGCTGCCGAACGAAACCTGCATTCCCGGTTTTGGGTTAGTCATTGAGCGTGACCAGTATTTTATCAATCTCCCCAATAACCCCATCCAACTGGCGACGCATATTATCCTTCTCGTCTTCGCTTATTTCGGCTTTCCCCAGGTGAACACTTACCATTTCATTGTCCATAGTATTTACCTTCTTATGCAATCGTTGAATCACCTTGTTCTGGCCATCAATAGTAGCGCGCAACCGCTCGTTGTCCGTTTCGAGGGTGGCATATTTTTTAAGGAGCATATCCAGCTTCTCATTCAGCAAGTCCAGAGATTCCATATTTATCTTATTTGTGCGCCCAGTTTATTTTTATATACGACTATCAGCTGATTCATGAGTTCATCTATTTCAGTGTCGGTCAACGTCCGGTCCTGCAACTGGAACATATAATTAAGTGCCAGCGATTTTTTGCCCGCTCCCAGTTTCTCGCTCTCAAAAACATCAAACAGCCCAAATGATTGCAGTGCATTCAGTTTCAATTGCTCAGTCGTATCCTGAACTTGCTTGTAACTTACTGTAGTATCCAAAACAATGGCAAGGTCGCGGGAAACAACAGGGAACTTAGGCACTTCCTTGTACTTTATCTTACTCGCTTCAATTGCTTTTGCCCAAACGTCCCACCTAATGTCCGCAAAGAAAACTTCCTGCTTGATGTCAAATTCCTTCAACCGGGCTGCGTTAATACCAGAGATTGTGCATAATACCTGGTTTTTCCATTTCCATGTAGTTTCCAGGTCTGCACCAGATTCGGGATAAAACAACTGGGTGCCGGTTATTCCGCCATAAGCGAGCAGGTTATTGATTACCCCCTTCAGGTAGAATATTGATGCCTTCTGGGCCTGTTGGCTCCATTGTGCAGGTTGAATATTGCCTGTTATCCAAATTCCCAGTCTCGATTCCTGCACATATTTTCCTGAATAATGATTGTAAATATTGCCGAATTCAAAAAGACACAGATCCTGGTTCTTGCGGTTATAGTTATATTGAATCACCTCTAAACCGCTTTCCAATAACGAGGGGCGCATAACATCCAGCTCGCTGCTCAGGCTGTTGATCATTTTAACCAGGTTTTCCTGGCCCGGGTAGTACTTGCTGTTTACGATGGAATTGGTAACAATTTCCTGTAAGCCCATACCGCATAACAACTCTGAAAGTTGCTCTTTCACGACTCTGTCGCCAGGTAATGGCTTTGTTAATGCGATATCGAGTCTGCCGCTTAACGCCACATGATCGAGACCGTCGATGCGTAAAATCTCTTCTACAATATCAGCAGGCTGAGAAACATCGGTTTTATTTGACGGTACCTGAACGGTGATCCCGGTTGCGGTTTCTTCTTTAATGATGAAGCCTAGCGCCATCAGCATTTCTATTATCGCAATAGATTTGTAGGCCTTACCGCTTAATTTTTGAATATAGTTATAGGTGATGTGTACATCGACCGGCTTAAGTGCAACCGGGTATACATCTGTAATTTCAGATGCGATTTGCCCGCCTGCAATTTCAGAAATAAGTGCAGCTGCACGCAGCAATGCCGGTACTACGTTATTAATATCGACACCTTTTTCGAAATGCAGCGCAGCATCGGTACGCAGACCATGGTGCAGGCTTGTACGGCGAATATGAGTAGGGTTGAAGTAGGCGCTTTCCAAGAAAACGTTTGTCGTAGACTCTGAAATACCACTATGTAACCCGCCAAAAACACCGCCTATAGCTACCGGGCCAGCACCATCACAAATGATCAGGTCTTCGCCTCGTAATTTCCTTTCCTTTTCGTCCAGGGCGATAAATGGAGTGCCTTCCGGCAACAATTTCACTATTATTTCTTTCCCACTGATTTTGTCGGCATCAAAAGCATGCAATGGCTGTCCGAATTCATGCAGTACGTAATTGGTAATATCTACTATGTTGTTGATGCTACGAACGCCAATAGTTTGTAACCTTTGTTTTAGCCAGTTAGGAGATTCCCCCACAACTACATTATTCAGGCTGATGCCGGTATACCTTGGGCATGCTTCAGGTGCATCTATCGTTACCTTAATTTTGGGACTTCCTGAAGCAATTGAAGCATCAACGGCGGGCATGCTAATGGAGTACTTATCACCTTTATGATGGGTAAGATAGGCGCTTACATCGCGTGCAACACCAATATGACTATTGGCATCGCTGCGGTTGGGGGTCAACCCTATATGAATTGCAAAATCAGTTTCTGCAACATTGTAATATTTTTTTGCAGCCAGGCCCACCGGGGCGTCTTCCGGCAGTACAATAACACCGGCATGACTTTCGCCAAGGCCAATTTCGTCCTCTGCACAAATCATTCCTTCGCTGTCTTCTCCGCGTATTTTCGCTTTCTTTATCAGAAACGGCTCACCGGTATTTGGATGTACTGTGCAGCCAACGGTTGCAACCACAACTTTTTGGCCTGCAGCAACATTCGGTGCACCGCAAACAATATGTAAAGGTGTTTCACCGCCAGTGTTTACTGTGGTAACCCTCAATTTATCGGCATTCGGATGTTTTTCGCAGGTAAGTACTTCACCAATAACCAGTCCTTCCAGTCCGCCTTTTATAGACTCAACGCGCTCAACTGCCTCAACTTCAAGGCCTATAGATGTAAGTATCTGGCTTAATTCTTCTACAGGCAATGGTGCCTGCAGATATTCCATCAGCCATTGGTAAGAAATGGTCATTCAATTAAATATTTGTGGCAAAGATAACCTACCCGTTATCAAATACCATACCCTGAAGAAAATGGTTTAGCAAAATGGTGTAAAGGAGTGGACTTATTCTAATTTGCCCTGAGTAATGAAGAAAAGGGAGTTATTTGATGGAATTTCATTCTATTAAAAAGACATTAGAGGCTATTTTTTTACAGGAGATTTAATTCAGGCTCCATGACCGAAATAGGCTAAATTTAATGAGATTGCAACATATTAACTTGCATGAGCAAGTTTGTTGTTGTATTTCTTGATATTGTATATAGACGCAGAGAATTCGTTTATGTTTTGATCTATATTGATCTGCTCATCAGGAATCCTGATTTTCAGATCGCGTTCGAAATAATACAGCAACAAATTGAATTCAAAGGGGTTAAGCGAAAGATTTGCCGCGAGACGGGCATTTTCATTGATCAGGTTTTTATCGACAAATAATTCTTTGCTCAGGATATTTACGAGTCTTCTCTTAATTTGCTTCATAGCCAACACATTTTGCTGCACTTTTATTGCCGCACAAATTGTGCCAAATAATGAAACGGCCCGAATTAAATATTAGATAATAAGAAAGAGGACTATTTGGTTAGCCTCTGTTCGCAAGCTGTCGGATGCTGGAAATTGATACAAACCGGAAAACAAACATAAGTACTACACATACAAAAAAGAAAATGCATAATTGCATCATCCATTGCGTGTGAATAAAATAAACAGTCGTAAATGCAAGCAAAATGACCACTCCCAGGTAGAGCAGGAGGCCCAGTATCCAGCGGGTATGGGTAGGTAATTTTATGATTTTTGTGCAAAACAACATGAAAGTTAGCGCAAGACCGGACTGAGTTAAGCAAGAAGTGATGGCCCCTCCGGTAGCGTTAAACATAGGAATTAAGTAAAAGTTTAACGAAAGATTAAAAACCACTCCGCCAAATGCGATATAGTTAAGCGTCTTCAGGTTGCCATTTGCTGTCAATAATGTACTGTAAATATACATTACGCACCATGCAGGGAACGAGGCCATGAGCCAGGCAAACACTACCTGGTAGTCGTGGCTGCTGTTGCCATTTGCACCTTTATATAATAAATGCATGATGTTGCTGCTGAAGAAAATACCTGCTACCGCAACCACAAACGATAGCGGGAGCAAAAGATTGGCACACAGTTTAACGATTGGCTGAACGTCTTGTTTTTGGGAGAGCATGCGGCCGTACAGAGGCAGAAGCATGGTCGCGAACATGAGTCCGAGCATATTCGCCATATCCAGTTGCCGGAAAGCAGAAGCCCAAATATCGGCCTGCGCCTTACCGTTCGTGCATAGGCGTTCAATCATCATGGCATCTGCACGGTTGTATATGGACATCTGGAATATCAATAATGCATATGGCATGCTCCCCTTTATAATGCCTACAACTGTGGGTGCATGAAATGCAAAGTGCAATTTTACTTTTGCGATGCGTATGAGCGTAATGTATGCGGCGATCGCTGTGACCATGTAGCAGGCAATTTGCGTAATTACAAACCAGCTAATCTTGAAATTATTGGCGGTTGCAGGGTACACTAATAAAAAGCCGCAAATGATAATCATTAATAACCTGTCAGTTATGGACAATATCCCGTCCGTCTTAAACCTGTGAAGTGCTGCGACGTTGCTGCGGATAAATGATAAAAGTGAGTTCAGAGCCTGTACCAGTAATACGCCAATAAGGAGATTTAGCTCCCAGCCTCTGTAACCAAGCAGCCATCCCCACCCAAAGGCGAGTATCATATAAATTCCGGTGAGTACCAACCGAGCTGATAGCATTGCAGGGAATAGCGTAGGCAGTTTTTCCGGATTGCTGGCGATTGTGCGGCTGTTATAGCTGGTAATGCCAAAGTCCAGCACGATCTGGAAAATGATGCTTAGGCTTAAGAGCGCCTGGTAGGTACCGTAGTCACCACCAGCAACTCTGTTTTGCACAGTCCTGTCAATAAAAAATACCCAAATGGGTTTGACCAGCACATTTATAGCGATGACAAATAGAATATTTTTTACAAAAAAGCGGCGCATTCCCTGGTTAAACGTGTAAGACGAGGTAAAAGTATATTTTTAGCCGGACAGTTCGGGAATTGGTTCGGGCGCCGGCAGTAATAACGAATATTAAGGTGACTTTGGAACGCGCCAGCAACCCATCACAATTGGCACTGCGGTGTCTCGGTAAATTATTTGTTACGCGTCAGCGGTGTTTTGCTGTTCCTGTTTTTGTTATTCTGGAGATAGTCGTTCATTTTGCTTGAATAGTGCTCCAATTCTTTTGCAGATTCCATCATGTAGTTGACCATATGCTTTAGTTCTTCTTCCTTTGGGATTGACTGTTGCATTAGGTCAAGGATGCCCATACAATTGGTAATTGGCTTCCTTAATTCGTGCGACACCATATAGATCAGATCCTCAAGGGAGCTTAAGTACTTAATTCTTTCTTCTTCAATCTGTTTTCTTTCAGTGATGAGCACCCTGAGCGACAAATAGCTTGTAATTTTCTTAGATGAATCTTTAACAGGAATAATTACGGTCTTAACCCAGTAGTAACTGCCATCCTTGGCGACATTTCGTATTTCACCATGCCACATATTGCCATTTGAAATAGTCTGCCACATTTCTGTGAAAAACTCTTTCGGGTGATAACCGGAGTTGATAATATTATGCGATTTACCAATCAGCTCTTCGGCAGTGTATTTTGAGACTTCGCAAAACTGCTTATTGACATAGTTAATTACTCCCCGTTTGTCGGTAATACTGCAAATAATATTGCTATCTATTGCGTCGCGGTAAGCAACCAATAAATTGCTTATATCTTCTTTTTGCGATTTTGTAGTTATGATCTCATGGCGGTCCCTGCCCACGGAAAGAATTTCTACCAACTGCCCGGAGTTATCATAAATTCCATTTTCTGTCCAGTATATCCAACGTTCGTTACCAGGTTCTCCGGTTTTCTGCACAGTACAAATGCTGGGGTTTTCAGGCGACATTTGCTTGATAAATTCAGAATAAAACTCTTTTTTCTCATCCGGAAAGTCATCAACAAAGCATGTACCTACCAATTCTGATTCATTTTTGCCGAAAAAATTGCAGTATGATTTATTGACGTGTTTTCTGATCCTTTCAGGGGTCGAAATAGCGATTAAATCCTGGCTCTCAAACAGGAAATGAAATCTTTTGTCAATAGTGCTTTGGTCCGTCATGTTGGAAAACGAAAGATAAATGTTGATAAACGAAATTGGAAAAATGATACTTGCCAGAAGTTAACCTCCCTGCGTTGACATTTCCGTGACAAAGGCGCTTGCAAGTTACTATTTTCTTTCCATTTAATCCCTCATATTAGTTGGTTCAAAGCAACATAAGTTGATATAAATGTATTATTTTATTCGAATTTAACGCAGTGGTCGTTTTGATGTTACACAAAAAAAGGCCCGGAAATTGTTCCGGGCCCTATGTAATTCATCGTGGATGCAAAATTAAAAATATGCTTGAATGTCCTTAATTTATTGGACTACAGCGGCAGCCCTGGGTTTAACCAGCCAGTAAATCAGCAAGCTCTTCTTCTGTGAAAACCCGTGACCGAACCAGAAACCGGAAGCCAAGAGGTATCTCCAGACTGAAGCTGCTACCTCTTCCTTTTGTTACGTCTATAATTAATTGGGTATGTTTCCAGTACTCAAACTGGTCGGCACCCATAAAGAAGGGGCAACCACATAGGTCACCCAGATAAATATCCTGCGCTCCGGTCTTGAATTCACCTAGTTGGAAGCACATGGGTTGTGATCCGTCGCAACACCCGCCACTCTGATGGAACATAAGTGGCCCGTGTGCTTCCTTTAATTGAGCAATCAGCGCTTTAGTCGCTTCGGTTGCTGTTACTCTGCTTACGCTCATATCTTACACACTTTATTGCAATTTAACCTTCAAAAATGGCGGCGGCAGATAATGCCGCCGCCACCCAAATCAACCGTCCACTACTATAAACCTAAAGCAATATATTATTTATAAGTGTCCTCTCCTTAGAAAAATCCCAGTTTTACTTTGCTGTAAGAGATCAGCATATTTTTCGTTTGGCGATAATGGTTAAGCATCATCTTATGCGTTTCTCTGCCGAATCCTGATTTTTTATACCCACCGAACGGAGCATGTGCGGGGTAGGCATGGTAGCAATTAACCCAAACCCTGCCCGCCTGAATTGCCCGAGGAACCTGGTAAAGCTCGTGTGCATCGCGTGTCCAGACTCCCGCACCAAGGCCATAAAGGCTATCGTTGGCAATGGCAATCGCTTCTTCGGTTGTTTTAAAAGTGGTCACTGAAGTTACCGGGCCGAAGATCTCTTCCTGGAAAATTCTCATTTTATTATGTCCCCTGAATATTGTAGGCTGTATGTAATAGCCCTCTTCCAGCCCTTCGTTTTTCTTTGCTTCTCCGCCGCACAATATTTCAGCGCCTTCCTGCTTGCCTATGTCAAAATAGCTCAGGATCTTGTTGTACTGGTCCTCACTGGCTTGTGCCCCCATCATGGTATTGCTGTCCAGCGGGTTACCCATGGTAATTGCCTTAGTGCGTTCCACCACTTTTTTCATGAACACATCGTAAATGCTTTCGTGTACCAGTATTCGGCTGGGGCAAGTACATACCTCACCCTGGTTAAGGGCGAACATTACTGCGCCCTCTACGGCTTTGTCGAAAAAGTCGTCATCATGATCGGCTACCGAAGGAAAGAATATATTTGGGCTTTTGCCGCCAAGTTCCATAGTAACAGGAATGAGGTTTTCTGATGCATATTGCATAATTAACCTGCCGGTTGTTGTTTCGCCGGTAAACGCCACCTTGCTGATACGGTTGGACTGAGCAAGCGGTTTCCCAGCTTCTATGCCAAACCCGGTTACAACATTCAATACACCAGGGGGCAGCAAATCACCTATCAGTTCCATCAATACAATAAGGCTGGTTGGTGTTTGCTCAGCTGGTTTTACAATAACGCAGCAACCGGCCGAAAGTGCTGGTGCAATTTTCCATGCGGCCATCAGCAATGGGAAGTTCCAGGGGATGATCTGCCCTACAACACCTATTGGTTCGTGTAGCTGAATGCTCACTGTAGTTTCATCATGCTCGCTGATGCTGCCTTCTTCTGCCCTTATCACGCCTGCGTAATAGCGGAAATGATCTACGGTCAATGGGAGATCGGCTGCACGTGTTTCGCGAATGGCCTTACCATTATCAATGGTTTCAACCGTCGCAAGGTATTCCAGGTTATCTTCAATTCGCTGCGCTATTTTCAGCAGAATATTACTGCGACTGGCTACCGAACTTTTGCTCCAATCCGGAAAAGCAGCCCATGCTGCATCGAGGGCCAGCTCAATATCGTCGGCATTGCCCCGTGCCGATTGGGTAAATACCTTTCCGTCGATAGGAGAGATATTATCGAAGTAAATACCGCTGGTTGGTTTCACCCAGCCACCATTAATATAATGGTCGTAACGGTCTTTAAATGCAGGGCGTGCTGCGAGTGTATTATTTGCTGTATTACTCATGTGAAGAACAGATTTTATGTGAATTGATGTGTAAAGATCTCACGTGAATGCACTTCGGTGATGGGAGAATCGTCATAAATAATAGCACGATCGTACCTTTTCTTTGACAGCAACTTTGAAACCATGTACTTTGTACAATGAAAATGACCTGATATGCCGCAGACGTATTATCTCGATAAAATTGATCTCACTCATCCACGTAGCCTGCAAACACTTGTAGAGAACCGGCGCATTTTTAACCTAAATAATTGCGAGCTCAATATTTTCGAATCTTACGAACAAACCTACCGGGTACCCCTTACGTTCAATGACATGGTAATTACAAGTATGGTGAGGGGCAAGAAGGTGATGCACCTGTTCAATGAACCCGCGTTTGATTACCTGCCGGGTGAAACGGTGATCGTTCCGGCGCAGGAGACAATGGTGATCGATTTTCCGGAGGCGCACGAACAAAGCCCTTCACAGTGCATCGCGCTGGCCGTAGATGCGGCCTATGTAAACAATACCATTAACTACCTGAACGATTATTATAATACTGCCAGGGACGAAAAGCACGAATGGCGCCTGCAGTTCAATCAATATCATTTTGATAATGACGCTGAGATAACCTACCTGATCAACAAACTGATGCGGGTATGCAGCAGCACAGAAAAGGCAAAGAACATTTTTGCCGATCTCAACCTGAAAGAGCTACTGATAAGATTGGTCCAGAGCCAGCACCTGGAGCAGGTAGAGGCAGAAGCCACCCTGCGAAGCAACAAGGGAAGGTTGCCCTTCGTTATTCACTTTATACACGAAAACCTCACAAATAAAATACTCATCAACGAGGTGTGCCGGAAGGCTTACCTGAGCAGAAATGCGTTTTTTAAGTGGTTCAAGGAGCAACTGGGTATTACTCCAGTGGACTACATAAACAGAGAGCGAATTAAACTCGCCAAGCAACTACTGGCAGAGAACAAACACAGCATTGCGCAGATAAGCGCCAGCTGCGGATTTAGCGATGCCAACTACTTCATACGCCTGTTCAGGAAATCGGAAGGGATAACGCCAGGAGCTTATAAGGATTGCGTCACAGGCCACCTGCATGTTGCTTTTTGATGCCCCAAACAATAAGGGAATCCCGAACGCTCTCAATAACTTTGTACAAAGTAATTCTTCATGGACGAAATTAGGATCAGATGCCCGAAGTGTTCCTGGGAGCCAGATGGTAAGCCCTATTGGCAATGTACCTGCGGTCATGTCTGGAATACCTTTGCTACAGGAGCCCGTTGCCCCGCATGCCATAAAGTTTGGGAGTACACAGCCTGCATTGTTACTGCCGGGGGCTGCCATGCAAGGCCGCCTCACCTGGACTGGTACGAAGGGCTGGATGGAATTGTAGAAAAATTAAAAGAAGAAATACTGGCAACAAGGGAAGTTGAAGTTTAGCTGCCGCTGAGGATATTGCAAACTTATAGGCACTTCGCCAGCCATTTAACATTCTGTAGGTAAACGTTTGGTTCCTCATTCAGTCTATCACATTGAATCTCAAAAAATCACCCGCACGAATGGCCACCGAAAGCAATAAATCACACCATATTCTCAATACGTCTGCTAACTTGTTTGGACTGTGTTTTGTGGTGTTTACCTCATTGAAAGCACTTAACCTCAACAGAGAGACTTATATAGACGAATTTACCGCAGCTTCCATGTTTCTGTTTATGATCAGCAGCGCTACATCATTTTTATCTATAAGAAGTGAAACCAAAAGGAGTTTTATATATGAAAGGGTGGCCGATTACATTTTTATGGTTGGTTTGTTCACCCTTTTTCTTACTACTATGTTTATTGTTTTCAAGGTAATGCAATAGGGTGAGCGTTCCGTCTATTCAGAATGTACGCAACTAAAGCACGATTTTGTATATTTGACAGACCACATTAATGTTAATCTAAACTACAACCAGATGATACGCGGCGTTCATACTATGTTCTACAGTTCCGAGGTTGAAAAGCTCAGGGTCTTTTTGAGAGATGTTATAGGCTTTAAAGCCAATGATATAGGTGGCGGCTGGCTGATTTTCGACTTGCCGGAAGCCGATCTGGGCTGTCATCCGGCTGATGAACAGCATGCCCCGAGCGGTACCCAGGATATTTCCTTTTACTGCGACAATATCGAACAAACCGTTCAGGAACTCAAGGACAAAGGAGTTGTATTTAAAGGCGAGATCGAGGACCATGGCTATGGCTTCGTTACCCATTTCCTGGTACCAGGGAATTTTTATATTCAGTTGTACCAGCCGAAGTACGGGAAGTAATTTATAATAGATTAGGGAACGCTTAAGCCCTAAAACATACCTTTATGCATGCCGCCATTTGTACAGGGGTTAATTGTTGTTGTACTCAGTGCTATCGGTTATGTTTGGGCATTCAGGCTCAGCAAGCATAACAGGAATGCGCCTGCCCTTGTTTTACTGATGGGGGCTGGGCTTTTATTGCGGTTATATGCGGCATCGGATAATATGCTGCATGAATGGGATGAGCGTTATCACGCCCTGGTGGCCAAGCACCTGATGCAGCATTTTTTACGACCTACCTTGTATGATCAACAGTTGCTGCCATTCGACTATCAGTGCTGGACCAATAATGGTGTCTGGCTGCATAAGCAGCCCATGGCCCTATGGCTGATTGCAATAAGTTTAAAAATATTCGGGTGTTATCCCTGGGTAGTTCGGCTGCCATCGGTGATACTTTCTACCATTGGCATAAAACTGATGTACGATATTGCAAAACAGCTATACAATTCCCAAACCGCTTTTGTCGCTGCTTTTCTTTACTCCATTCATGGACTTATTATTGAGCTTTCCGCCGGTAGAACGGATACCGACCACATAGATGCTATTTTCCTGTTTTTTGTAACGGCTGGTTTGTGGGCTGTTGTCAAATACCTGCGTTCTAATGGTTCGCTGTTATTTACAGCTCTTGTGGGTGCCTTTATGGGGATGGCTGTGCTTACGAAATGGTTGCCGGGTTTGGTAGTTTTCCCATTTTGGTTGGGCCTGGTTTACAAAAGGTATGGGTACAGGAAATTAATGGCTGATGGCTGTATGATTTTGGCCGTAGGTGCGGCAATTGCCCTTCCCTGGCAGTGGTATATTTTGCGCCAATTCCCGCTGGAAGCTAACTGGGAGTTCTCGTTCAACAAACGCCACTTTGGCGAAGTACTGGAGGGGCATTCGGGTGGTTTCTGGTTTCATCTGAATCAGCTGAGGATCATTTACGGTGAGCTGGTCTACCTTCCTGTTGGTTGGTATTTTTACAGGATCTACAAGGAAAGGAGAAGAACTGATATTGTTTTTGCCGGGCTGTTTGCGGGTGTATACCTTTTTTACTCCATCGCCGCTACAAAAATGCCAGCCTATACTATTATTGCTGCGCCCGCCATCTTTATAATAACAGCGGAGGCTTTTTTTGCCTTTCGGCAGTCCGCCAAATCTCCCGGGTTTATGAAG
>CANCOG010000032.1 GCA_947379685.1 Flavipsychrobacter stenotrophus
TGTCCTTGGCAATGGTGTTTTGTTTGTTGCTTAATCTCCCCTCCAGCCCGGTAAACCAACCCATTAATTCCTTTAATGAACGCTTCGAAAGTTCGGAAATATTTTCGTTGTCGAGTTTAAAATAGAGGCTTTCCTTCTTCAGCCTTGCACCATTACATTCAGGGCACGTGTCTAGCTGCATAAAGTTCTCGGCCCAGCTGCGCACACTCTCCGAGCTAGTCTCGCTAAACCACCTGAGCACCATATTGATAATGCCCTCGTAGTCATGCTCAGTTACCTGTTCCTTGGGTGTTTCGCCGCCTTCGTTGGTATAGGTTATCTGCCCTTCTTCATTGCCGTACAGCAAAATGTTCAGGTGCTTTGCAGGCAGGCTTTTCAGCGGAGCGGTCAGTGAAATTTTATTCTTTCTGGCCAGTATGTTTACCATCTTGAACGACCACGCCTCGCGCTCTTCGCCAAGAGGGGCTATACCACCATCGCTGATGCTTTTATTCATGTCCGGCATCACTTCTTCCATGTTCACCTGATAAACACTACCCAGTCCCTTGCAACGCGGGCAGGCACCATAGGGTGAGTTGAATGAAAATGTATTCGGCGAAGGTTCTTCATAACTGATACCCGTATCGGCACACATCAGTGACCGGCTATATTGGGCAATATGGTTATTGTCAGTTTCGGCAACGAACATCAGGTCCTTGCCCATTTGCAGGCATTTTTGAACGCTCTGGTTGAGGCGCGTTGTGGCATCGGCACCCACCAGCATACGGTCAATAACAAGTTCAATATCATGTATTTTGTACCTGTCCAGCTGCATTTTTTCCTTCATCTCCACTACTTCGCCATCAATGCGGACTTTGAGGTAGCCCTGCTTGCGCAATTGTTCAAACAATTCGCGATAATGCCCCTTCCTCCCTCTCACTATTGGCGCGAGCAGCATGATCTTCTTACCCTTAAAGTTTTCCTGGATATGGGCGATAATCTCTTCTTCACTGAACTTGGTCATCTTCTTTCCCGTATTGTAGGAATAGGCATCGGCAACACGGGCAAACAAAAGGCGCATGAAATCGTACACTTCTGTTACGGTACCAACGGTACTTCTCGGGTTACGATTGGTCGTTTTTTGTTCAATTGAAATAACAGGAGACAACCCGGTGATCTTATCCACGTCCGGTCGCTCGAGGTCACCCATGAACTGGCGGGCATAGGCGGCAAAACTCTCCATGTACCTGCGTTGTCCTTCGGCAAAAATGGTATCAAATGCCAGCGACGATTTGCCACTGCCACTGATGCCGGTAATTACGACCAGTTTATTCTTAGGTATGCTAACGTCAATATTCTTCAAGTTATGCACGCGCGCACCCATCACTTCAATATTCCCTGTTTCTGTGCGTTTTTGTGTTGTTTCTGTTGCCATTTCAATTACAAAATTACGGGATTTGGGAGGGGAAATGGTGGAAAAAATTGGGGGTTCATAAAGTAGGTACCTGGCAATTGGTCGTTCTATGGATTTTTATTAAATAAAATTAAAATATAATTCATGGTCGAATTAGAGTATCCATGAATGTTATCTCCCAAAAAAAATCCCACCACCCCTGCAACCTTTTTCCTTCATCATGCATTTAGTTAATGAAGCCGGTTAATAGCATTTGGTTTCTGTTAACGTAAAAGGAGTTATTTTTATAATGAATTGATTATTTCGTCACCTGCATTGAACTATCATTGAGACCCGAAGCACTAAATAAAATGGACGACGCCAGCGTGGTAAAACGTTGCAAGGACAATGATCCGGCGGCCCAGAAATTAGTGTACATGCAGTATGCTGAAGATATGATGATATTATGCCTCCGTTACGTTGTGGACCAGGAAGATGCCAGAGAAGTGTTGATGGACGGTTTTTTTAACTGCTTTAAGAGTATTGGCAATTTTAATTACCTGGGTGCGGGCAGTTTAAAGGCATGGCTCAAGAAAATTATGGTAAACCAATGCCTGATGCACCTGAGGAAGCGACGGCCTTTTTTTATCACAAGTAAGGAAATTGACCACTACGAAGATACAACGGTGAGCGACAATGTAGTGGACACCATGACGGCAAAAGAAATTATGCAGCTGGTGCATTCGTTGCCCGAGGGTTATCGCATTGTTTTCAACCTGTACGTATTTGAGGGGAAGAACCATAGGGAGATAGGGGAGATGCTGAATATCTCAGAGAATACTTCCAAATCTCAGCTGCACCGGGCAAGGGCGATACTGCAAAAACAATTGTTACAAGTTATTTAAAGTGTTTTTATGAAACCTGATTTTGAACAGCGGTTAAATGGAAAATTGGAACAGGCCTCTCTCGCAGAGCTGATGCCTGATTTTGATAAGGAAATGGAATGGCGTCAACTATCAGAAAGGTTGAGACCAGAGCCAAAGAAGAGCTGGGATTTTACGGTCTTTAGGGCGGCTGCAATTTTTGCACTTGTAGCCGGGGCTGGCTGGCTGCTCTGGCTGGTCAGTAAGGAGGATGTTGTACAGCCCGTTGCCTCATCTGCAACAAATAGCGGATCAGACGCATTTTCTTCAGCCAGTTTTGAATCATACTTCCGCAGAAGTACCCCTGCAAGCTTACCTGTTGCGGCAACAATTGAACGCATTCAAAATACAGTTGCGGTGCGGCAGTCAAGTCAAGTGGCATCTGTTAAGCATGAAGAAAAGCCCGGACGAGAGATCAGCATAAGCAGAATGGAGAAAGTTCAGCCATTTAGTAAACACAACAACCCGAATAAAGGAATGGTTAGTGTTGCGGCTTATGATTCAAAGGGTTACATCTGTAATGGCACGCCATGCCCTATCCAGATATGTATCAGCCAAACCATGAAATGTAAGGATAAAAAGCCTGCTGCTATTTCCACGTGTAGTGTACTGGAACCCGACCAGTCGGGCAAGCTGAGTTACAAGGCCCATGATAAAGTAGCCAAGGATTGTTCGCTCACAGTAAATGAAATAGAAATCAAGAGTATAACGACTGGTGAAACAATAGTGCTGAATGCACATTCTACCCCGGCAACAGCCCAGGAAGTGTTCAGCTACATAACTGGCCAAAAGAAAGGTGATGTGTTGGCGGGTGTGTTTCGTACCGACTGCGATAACCACCCCAATAGCAGCGGCATCCGCATCGACAATAAATTCGGCGATATTATACTACAGTAGTCAATCAGCATACAACAGCGTACAATTGCCTTCCATCCCTGCTCCGGAGCGGGGAACGGGCAAGCTTTACCTGCCCTGAAAACCAACAATTTCATTCTTAAAAAACCAAAACAACGATTATGAAAAAAGTAATCATGACATTGCTATGCCTGTCAGCAGGCGCACTTGCGGCAAATGCACAAGACAACAAGCAAATGGCAAGTATTCCACCGCCGGTGCAGCAACAATCGGCCACAGCCCCGGATCCTGATGCCGGAAAGTTCAAATTCAAGGAGGAAACACACGACTTCGGCAATGTACAGGAAGGGCCAGACCAGGAATATGACTTTACATTTAAGAATACCGGAAAGTCGGCTATCCTCATCAGTGAGGCGCATGGGTCCTGCGGATGCACTGTTCCTCAATGGCCGAAAGACCCCATTTTGCCAGGGGAAAAAGGAGCCATTCACGTCACTTATCATACCGCCGGCCGGGCAGGGGCCATAAGTAAGGAAGTTATCATCACCTCCAATGCGCAGCAGCCAACTACAACATTGCATATCAGGGGCACCGTGCAACCTAAAAGCGTTGCCACAACTGCCGTGCCAGAGAAGTAGTTATGGCGAAAAAACGTACCCGGACTCACCCTGGCAAACAAGAAGTTTGCTGTGGTGAGTTTTTTTGTTGGTGGTTCCTTATATTTATTGTCGAAATGCGATTGCAATGACACACAAACCCGATAATTTCCCGGCCCTTCATACGCTCCGGCTTGACCTGGTAGAGTTGACTGCAGGCCACGCACCGGGTTTGTTTCGCTTGTTTTCTGATAAGCAGGTCACAGAATTTTACCCCGTTTACCCGTTTGCCAATGAGGAGGATGCGGTCACGGTAATCAACATGCTGGCAGAGCGCTACCGCAGGGGTGAAGGAATTCGATGGGGCATAGCACTGAAGGGTAGGGGTGACATTATTGGCATTATTGGCTTCAATGGTTTTACCCGCGGGCATAAGGCGGCAATTGTGTTTGCACTGATGCCCGAATATTGGGGGGAAGGGTACATCACCGAAGCAATTAAGCCCGTAGCTGAATATGGATTTAGTCATCTTGAATTACAACGGATTGAAGCCGAAGTTATGCCCGGTAATACTGCCTCAGGGCGAACTCTTGCTAAACTGGGATTTAAGCATGAAGGTCTGCTTCGTCAATGGATACAATGGGATGGGCAGTGCTTTGATGCGGATATGTATTCCCTTTTGAAGAACGATAGTATTTGATATTTTTTTCGGCCTGGGTATCCCACACCTTAAAGGTGTGGGATACCTCCCTACTCAACTTTATAAATGATTAGTTATGAATTACGTCATCAAAAAATTGGCCCCCGCCGACTATCAACAGGCAAGGGAATTGTTTCACTTCTATCAGGTAGATGACGGTGTGCAGGAACCAGTTACCCCCACCAATGAATACCTGCAGCGGATGTTGCAGAAGGACGATTTTCATGTCATTGTCGCGTTGCACGACAATGTGGTGGTTGGCGGTGTCACCGGCTACGAGCTTGAAATGTACAAGGAATCAGTAAGGGAAATGTTTTTGTACGAAATAGCCACTGAGCCCGCACACAAGCGAAACGGCATAGGCAGGGCCTTGATTGAAGCGCTGAAGAAGATATGCAGGGAGAAAGGGATGAAGGAAATGTATGTTGGCGCAATGGCTGACAACGCTCCTGCAATTAATTTCTACACGAATACTGGCGGGAAGGAAGAAGCAGTCGCTTGGTTTGTTTATGATATTGACTGAGTTTTTCAGTGGTTGCCAGCAATAAAAACATTAGTAAATTGCCAGCCAAATAAACAGCCATGCAGAAGCCACTTGTTAATGAATACCGCCCCTATTTTCAAAAATATATTGATCTTGTAGGGGACGGTGATTTTTTGAGTATGTTCGGGCAACAACTCGCTGAAACAGAGACCTTTTTTAGCGCTGTTCCCGTTGAAAAACAGGAGTACAGGTACGCCGAAAATAAGTGGACACCAAAGGAGGTACTCATGCACATTATTGATACTGAAAGAGTAATGAGTTACAGGGCGCTTGCGGCTGCAAGAGGTGATAACGGAAGTGCACTGCCCGTTATGGACGAAAACCTTTACGCCTCAAACGTAGATGTATCTGGCAGAACCATGGCGAACATTCTAGAGGAATTTGCGTCGGTGCGAAAATCGTCCATTATGTTGCTCGAAAATCTTTCTGAGGAACAGAGTAAATGGCAATGCACCATTGACGGATACATTTTTACGCCCGGTGCCCTGGGCTATATTATGCTTGGTCATGTGATCCACCATATACGGATAACGCAGGAGCGATATTTATAGCACACTGATACTGTATATGCTCAATGTGGCCCTCCGCGGCCTGATTTGACAACTTTCAAAAAGTTGTCAAATCTTCAACCCACAGTTTTTGGCGAAGCGCCTGAATATCATCATATTTATGAAGCACCTTTTTATATTTCTATCATTTTTGCTGGTTGCCAATAGTACTATAGCCCAGGCAAAATTTGAAGAGGAACGCCATCCTAAAACCTTTAAGATGGATAGCCTTACCCTCAAGCAATTTTACTTTGTCATGCTCACGAAGGGTAAAGATCGTGACAAAATTACAGATACAGCCATCATTAATAAGCTACAGGAAGGCCACATGGCAAACATTAAAAGGCTGCATCAGGCGGGCAAGATATTAGTGGCAGGCCCTTTCGGTGATGATGGTAACTGGCGGGGCATCTTCATTTTCGATTGCGACACGAAGGAAGAGGTTGAGCAGTTGCTGGCAACTGACCCAATGATAAAAGCCGGTCGCCTCAGTTACGAAATGCATCCCTGGTGGACTGCGATGAATGACGTTTTTAAATAGCCGTTAACATACATTATTTCAACTCCACCTGCGCGGTGTAGCTCCTGCCTTGTTCATCCCAAAGCTTAACTGTGTACTTGCCAGGGTCCAAATCGCCGGTGAGCACTTTTAGCAGTTTTGCGTTGGCGGTATAAGCAATGTCAACTTCATTCTCACTTCCACTGGCATCGGTTAATGTGCAACTCAGAATGCCGGGCATATTTACGGTGAAATATTTTTGCCCCTTAACAGGAGGATTGATCAATACAGATGTATTCTCTACAACCACATTCTTCTTGTAATAAACACCCCTCCGGAACATAACGCTGCGGGTGACCTGGTCTTCCCATACCACGTAAATAAACCCGCCGCCGATGGCAACGTCAGCGTTAATCATTACCCCGTCAGCCACAGTATCATAATTGGCAGGAAAGCCATTGGTAAGGTCGGGGGTGAATGACAGACAAACCTGATTATTTCCACCTGCTGTTTGTGTCCATACTATTGCAGCTGCCATCCCTACCCCCGAAACGCGAGGGAAATTCTGGCCGATGATGCCGGGGATACTGCCCGTAACAGGCTCGGTGATCAGAGTTGGTTTTGAAAGCGATAGTCTGTTCAGGTAAATAAGCGTATTCTCTGCCGGACCACTCATATAAACCGCATAAAGGGTATCGCCAACTATTACACCATGTGGGCCACTGGCCGGGCAGGTTGATGGCCGGTACTGTACAGAATCCAGCTGAATACTGTTATTGAAGGATGTACAGCCATTGATGGAAATGCCGCCCCAAACATTGCGCTGGCCGTCGGTATTATTGCGGTACAGCAGCACACCGGCACTCCCCGAAGCTACCAGCGAAGCCGGGCTGCATTCACATACATTATTGCCGGAAAGTACGCTGGCTATTGTATCCCGCAAAAATGTTTCACCCATGTCTTCCGACCGCGCAACCACATAGCGGGGATAAACATAATCCTTTTCCAACTTCATATAAGTCACAAACGGATTTCCATTTTCGTCGGCTGTTACTGTCGGAAAACGGGTGATATAGTCGTTCCCCATATCCACTTCAGCTGACGCAGAAAAGTGTACACCACCGTCGTAAGAATGCTTTATATATATGTGGTTGTTCTCTTCTGGAATCTGTTTCCACGTTACATAAACTGTATCGCCATGTGCCGCAAGGTCAGGCCCTGCCCACGAAGTAGCAAAGGCCATTGTGCCAGGCTGATTGATTACCTTAGGTTCAGTAAACGCTTCGCCGCCCCACTTGGCAAAATATGCCTTCCCGCCTTCATCTCCCCAAACTACCATTGGGTTATTATGCTTGTCGAGTTTAATACGGGGGTGCAGGCTACCGTAAACTTTACCGGCTACCTGGTGTGGTGCCTGCCAGCTTATAGTTGGCTGTGAATAAGCATTTAAGAAAAGCGATGTGAATAAAATAATTAGTGATAACCTCATGCAGAAAAATGAAAGGTTAAAAGTAGGAAAGTTTTCGCATTAGCGGGAAAAGGACTGCCGTCATCTACAGTTCGTAAACGACACCTTCTACTGTCACCTGCACGTTCGGGAAAATAGCCGATGCCTCCACTTGAAAGGGTTCGAGGTCCTTATATTTCGAAGAAAAATGCCCCAGCAGTAGCAGTTTTGTATTGGCCTTTTGCGCTATCTGTGCAGCTTGTGCTGCGGTGCAATGAAATCTTGCTTCTGCCTTTTCCCTGTCGGCATCCAGATAGGTGCTTTCATGGTAAATTGCATCAGCATCCTGAATGTGATCCAGGTAAACATCCGTGAAAATGGAGTCTGCACAGTAAGCATATTTTTTAGGCCCCGGCCCTTCTGTCGTCACTGTTTCGTTGAGGATTATAGTTCCGTTTTCAGATACATAGTCTGCTCCGTTTTTGAGTGAGGGGTAAAATTCCACTGGTACGCCAAATTCAGTGCATTGTTGCGGCAATATTCTTCTGCCTCTTGTTTTTGTAGTCACTACAAATCCATGGCAGCGTATCCTATGTACAACAGGAAAGCAAGTAACGGTGAAATCAGGATTATCTACAAGTGTCGCAGATCCGTCAGGAAGTGGATGAAAATGAAATGGGAATGACAACGTAGTATCTGCAACCTGCATTATCTGGTCTAAAATTAGTTTTAATGGAGCAGGCGCATAAAGGTGTAAGGGATCTATTCGGCCCATCAGACTCATGCTATTTATAAGTCCGGGCAGGCCAAAATAATGATCTCCGTGCAGGTGGCTGATGAAGATATGGTGGAGTTTGCGCCATTTAATGCCATATCGCTGCATCTGTACCTGGGTGCCTTCTCCACAATCAATAAGCAGCACCTCTCCATGAACAGACACCGTTTGGGAAGATGGGTGTCTGCCAAATGCAGGTAATGCTGAATTATTGCCGAGTATGGTAATTTTCATAAGTTAGATCAAAGACATTTTTTAGTCTTGGTTCCGGGTATCCGTTAGCGGTTCTGGTAAAGGGCAGTTCTTAAGAAAGCTGATTTTCGTTCAATGCCCTCCTTCCGGTTGTGTTTAACACCGTCGGCTTTACTCTTCCTTGTATAATTCCCTTTCCAAAATCTCCATACAAATAATATCTACTGCCTCCCGCATCTTTGGTGCAACATTGAGCTGAAGATCGAGTTCGTTAACTTTCAGTGCGGCCATTACTTTCGACTTAATTCCGGTAAAAACGATCGACTCATTACATCCATATGTTTTCTCGTGCAGCGCAACGAGTGTATCTATTGCCTCGGAATCTGCTTCTGTAGCGAATTGCATATCTACAATAAAGTTATAGCTGCCGTTTTGCCTGAGTGCTTCACACTGATTGTCGAGTTCTTCTGCCAAATTAGCATCTATTGTCGTCGAAACAGGGGTTATTATGGTAAATGTATCTTTGGTATCAATTTTGAATTCCATAGAAAAGAGTAATTTTATTTCTAAAAATAATACTTCTGAGCTATTCCTTCGTATATTTCAACGTGAAAAAGTTTTACAGTACTATTTTTAAAGGTTAGTCAATAATAGAATTAGCAATACTAATACAAAAGTTGTTTTTGAAATCGTTAACTTTATAAAAAAATCAGAGTAATACATGGACTCCAATTTCTCGCCTAAAGTAAAAGAGATCATTTCCTACAGCAGGGAGGAAGCACTGCGTTTGGGTAATGACTTTATTGGCACCGAACATTTGTTACTTGGCCTTATCCGCGAAGGGGATGGGATGGCACTTAGGGTACTGCAAACCATGCAGGTTGACCTTTTTGAGCTGCGTAAGGAGCTTGAAGTAGCTATCAAAGACAAGAATAACAAGCCTCTGGCAAATATTAACAGCCTTCCTTTGACAAAACAGGCCGAAAAAGTAATTCGCATTACTGTACTGGAAGCGAAATCATTGAAGAGCCCGACTGTTGAGACAGAACATTTAATGCTTTCTATTTTGAAGAACAAAGAAAATGTAGCCACCCAGATACTTCATCATTACGAAGTTGACTATGAGCGGTTCAAAAGCGAACTGAGCATACTGCAGGGTAATGCACCTTCTGCAGACTATGGAGATCCAGGTTCTGAGGAGTTTGAAGACGACGAAGAACGCCGTCAGTTCCAGCAGCAGCGCAAGGCGCCGCCCGGAGCAGCAAAATCTAAAACACCTGTGCTTGATAATTTTGGTCGTGACATCACGAAGTTTGCAGAATTAGGCAGTCTCGATCCTATTGTGGGCAGGGAAGAAGAGATTGAACGTGTTTCACAAATACTCTCCCGCAGGAAGAAAAACAACCCAATCCTTATCGGTGAACCAGGTGTTGGTAAAACAGCGATAGTTGAAGGTCTTGCTTTACGTATCGTCCAAAGGAAGGTATCAAGGGTGTTGTTCGACAAGCGCGTTATCAGTCTCGATCTTGCAGCATTGGTTGCTGGTACAAAGTACCGCGGTCAGTTTGAAGAGCGTATGAAGGCCATTATGAATGAGCTGGAAAAGAACCGCGATGTCATTCTGTTCATTGATGAGATTCATACAATCGTAGGTGCAGGTGGTGCTTCCGGTTCGCTGGATGCTTCCAATATATTTAAACCGGCACTTGCCCGTGGCGATCTGCAATGCATTGGTGCATCCACGCTCGATGAATACCGTATGCATATTGAAAAGGATGGTGCATTAGACCGTCGTTTCCAAAAAGTACTTGTAGAACCACCAAGTGTTGAAGAAACTATTACTATCCTGAACAACATCAAGTCTAAGTACGAAGACTTCCACAACGTTATATATGATGCCGAAGCAATTGAGGCTTGTGTAAAATTGAGTGACAGGTATATGACGGACCGTCTGTTGCCAGATAAGGCCATTGATGTACTCGATGAGTCTGGTGCAAGGGTCCACTTGAAGAATATTAATGTTCCGCAAAATATCCTCGACCTCGAAAAGAAGATCGAAGATATTAAGCAGGAAAAGAATAAAGTAGTTAAGAGCCAGCGCTTTGAAGAAGCAGCCGCGTTACGCGACCGTGAGAAAAGGCTGGGCGAAGAACTTGATAAAGCCAAGGCTGACTGGGAAGAAGAAGCCAAGCACAAACGCTACCCGATCAACGAGGAAGCTATTGCAGAGGTAATACATATGATGACTGGAATTCCGGTTATGCGTATGGTGGAAGCTGAAAGCAACAAGCTGCGCCGTATGGATGAGGACCTCCGTGGAGTAGTAGTTGGTCAGGATGACGCGATCAGTAAAGTTGTAAAAGCAATTCAAAGAAACCGCGTAGGCTTGAAAGATCCGCGCAAGCCCATCGGTTCATTCATATTCCTCGGCCCTACTGGTGTTGGTAAAACTGAACTTGCCCGTGCATTAGCCAGGTATATGTTCGATAGTGACGATGCTTTGGTGCGTGTGGATATGAGTGAGTACATGGAAAAATTCTCATTGACTCGCCTTATTGGTGCTCCTCCGGGATACGTAGGTTATGAAGAAGGTGGCCAGCTTACTGAAAAGATCCGCCGCAAGCCATATTCTGTTGTATTGCTCGATGAAATTGAAAAAGCGCATCCGGACATATTCAATATACTATTACAGGTGTTGGACGATGGTCAGCTCACCGATGGCCTTGGCCGGAAAGTAGACTTCAAGAATACGCTCATCATCATGACATCCAATATTGGTGTTCGCCAGTTAAAGGATTTCGGTACAGGTGTAGGATTTGCAACATCTGCAAAAACCAGCAATGTAGAAGACAGCAACAAGGGGGTTATCGAAAAAGCACTCAAACGTACTTTCTCACCTGAGTTCCTGAATCGTATTGATGATGTGATTATCTTTAATTCACTCGAAGAGAAACACATTGGTATGATCATCGAGATCATCATGAAGGATGTTATGAAACGCCTGAACAACTTGGGCTTCACTATGTCCTTGTCCGATGAGGCTAAAAAGTTCATTGCCGAAAAAGGTTACGATCAGCAGTTTGGTGCGCGTCCGCTGCACAGGGCAATCCAGAAATATCTGGAAGATCCACTGGCAGAAGAAATTTTGAATCACAGGATCAAGTCTGGCGATACAGTTACTGCCGACTATAGTGAAGAGGAAAAGAAGATTGTGTTTGTGATCAATCCTGCTCAAACTATTATCAGTGAGTTTAAAGAACTCTAAATAAATTAAATTCAAAATAGAAAAGGGCTTCATTTGAGGCCCTTTTCTATTTCTGTACCGTATTGGAAACAAATCCATCACAATTTCACAGGATTTGTGAAGAATTGAGAAGAAAACAGAACTATTCTTCACAATATTCAGTTTTTTGAGAAGAAGATAGAACCTTCCTTCACAAATTTTGATGTTTTAAGAAGAATTGAGAAACTTTTGCCAGCTGGGAAGCCAAAACATACAGAGAGCCGTAATAAATATTACGGCTCTCTGATTAAATATTGATTTTTTTTGAAAATGGCGATGCTATTTTTAAAAGTTAGCTGCAACATGCTGAAATCAAACAATCATACAGTTGCAATCCTTACTGCTAATAATGATGCATACCACGGTAAGGATGCGGTCTTGGACCATACCTATGCTGACCCCAAAAACGGCTTCTCAGAGAATTTCTTCTTGGAGCACCCCAGTGATGCCTGGTACGGTATTCGGGAATTGCAAAACGACGCGATGGGCTCGCAGGGCCTTGTACCCTGCAGCTATCAAAACCGAGCATACATATAGCAATGACTAAAATTATTATCCAGTGTTTCATCAGGCACTAAGTTATAAAAAATAAGTATTTACACAACTTAAGGGTGTCATTCCCTTAGTAAAATTTACAAATATTATTGTTGGGCAAAGGTAGTCGAATTTGCATGACCTGCTTTATTTTGCATATCATTTTACAAATCAAAATACAATTCAGATAATGATTTGCACTAAAAATCCTTTAGGCAATGCCAGTTGTCGCAAATATACCGCATAAACGGTTAAATTTTCAACTGGTCATTGAATGGTCTTGTTGGCAACATCCAATTATTCCTAACTTTGCGTATTATGAATACGGAAGCCAGATTACGGGAATTACTTAAGGAGCGCATTTTGATAATTGATGGTGCGATGGGAACCATGGTTCAGCAGTACAAGCTGAATGAAGCGGACTATCGCGGCGAACGATTTAAGAATTGGCATTCCGATGTAAAGGGTAATAACGACCTGCTCTGCCTCACCCAGCAGCAGATCATAAAGGAAATTCATAAGGAATATTTACGCGCTGGTGCCAACATACTGGAAACCAATACATTCAATGGGCAGTCGGTTTCACTGGCTGACTACGATATGCAATCGCTGGCATATGAAATTAATGTTGCCGCCGCTAAAATTGCGCGCCAGGCAATAGTTGAATTTAAAGAAGAAAGTGGACAACCCGATGCAGATTGCTTCGTAGCAGGAGCTATTGGGCCCATGAACAAAACACTATCACTTTCCCCCGACGTGAATAACCCAGGCTATCGTTCGGTTACGTTCGACGAAGTCGCAAACGCTTACTACGGGCAGGTAAGAGGTCTGATGGATGGCGGCATCGATATTTTACTCATTGAAACAATCTTTGATACGCTGAATGCGAAAGCAGCAATTTATGCCATAAATAAATATTTCAGGGATACCAAAACAAAGATGCCTCCCGTTATGATCTCAGGTACTATTACCGATGCATCTGGCAGAACACTCAGCGGGCAAACACTTGAGGCGTTTTATATCTCTGTAATGCATATTAACCCAATCAGTATTGGACTTAACTGTGCGCTTGGTGCTACTCAAATGCGTCCGCACGTGGAAGAGCTTTCCGATATTGCGGCATGTTATGTAAGTGCATATCCTAATGCCGGCTTACCCAATGCTATGGGAGAGTATGACGAAAATCCTGAACAGACAGCAGCCATCATTGCTGAATGGGCCCAAGAGGGTTGGGTAAATATGGTTGGTGGTTGTTGTGGTACTACCCCGGCACATATAGCGGCAATTGCAAAAGCAATGAAAGATAAGAGCGCCCGTAAGTTGCCGGAGTTGGCTGCTGCTATTTAGTCTGCACCGTTAATTCTATTTTCTAATCGGTCCTACTGCACAAACTACTTCGCTTGTGGTTTTGGGAGTACTACGCCGGGTTTAGGGCTTAATGACTGGGTATTAGATTGCATCAACCCGGCTTTTTCCTGTGCATCCTGCCTGTTTTGGAGTCTACTCGGGCTAATTACGGCGAGTCTATAAATATAATTTACCGGCATATTATTGTTTTTAGTCGGAACTAAGCTAATTTATTAATTAGAAGCAATCATTCCGCCCTCCCGGCGCAAAAAGACGAAAAGAAAGCATAGAACATAAAAAATTATCAAAGTTTTTAGGTATTTTTAACGCCCCAAGCCAACTTTTTTGAAAAAAAAGCTGTCTATATATTGTGACGGGGTTCCGTTAAATGACAATGCCTAACATGAAGTGTAATTTACTAGTAGCTTTTTTATTGTTTTTTTGTTTGCCGGTTACATTTGCTCAGGTTACAGTAACCAGTAGCGACTCTGTTGATTGTGTACACAGAACAACTACTTTGACTGCTCATCTTATAGGTGATACTCCTAATGATTCACGTATAACAACCGATGATTATTATTCAGGTGGTGTTGAATCGATTGGCTTTACTTTTAATTTTTACGGTACTAATTATGCTAAATGCCTTATTGGCCCTAATGGAACTATCTGTTTTGATACCACATTGGTAGGGGCCTATGAAAACTGGCAAATCACTGGCCCTCTCGCTGGTACGGCAGATGTATATAATTCCATTTGTGGCCCTTGGTGCGATATTGATTTTGCAGATTATGGAGGTACTTGCACTTATTCAACTGATGGTACAGCGCCTTACAGGAAATTTGTAGTTACTTTCTGCCACGATTTTATGTACAATTCTTCAAATTGTCCGGGACAGTTTACAACTACACAAATCATTTTATACGAAACCACTAACCTCATTGAAACGCATATTGCCCACAAAACTATTTGTACTGCCTGGAATAACGGCTATGCAATTGTAGGTGTGCAAAATGCAACGGGTTCGGCATCAACTGTTGCGCCCGGTCGCGATTTTCCTGCAACATGGAGTGTAATTGACGAAGCATGGCAGTTTACCCCAACTGGAGGTGGAACAGCCTATACAGTTGCCTCAATTCCATATGCGCCAGTTCCATACGCATCATCGAATATTTACTGGTATGACGCAACTACAAATGCATACCTTGGATCTGGTTTTACTTTAAATGTTAGCCCCACTACTACAACCATTTATAAAGCTGGTGGTCTTGGTTGTGCCGATACTTCTTTTGGATACTATGCCGTTGTGCCTACTCGTTTCCTTACAGTCACTATGGCGTCAACTGACCCCACAGTTTGTCAGGGCACTGATGGCACTATTACTATTGGCGCACTGACTCCCGGCCAGGTTGACACCATACGTTATATGAAGGCCGGTGTACCTCAGGCTGCGGTTATTGCGACGGTTTCTGCTGCAGGCACTATCACCATCACCGGGTTGTCTGCCGCTGTTTACAATAATATTATAGTAACAGAAGGCACATGTGTCAGTGCTCCTTTAACAATTACATTGGTAAATCCACCGATTACTGTTACAGTACTCACTCACACAGACCCCACAGTATGTGGTTACGCCGATGGTACGATAACACTGACGGGTCTGGTAGGTGCCACATCCTATCTGGTCAATTATGATTTCAATTCGGTAGCAGCAGTTCCTGTTACTATATCTACAACTACAGCCGGCACATTGACCATTACTGGCTTGCTTGCCGGTGTTTATACAAATATTGCGACAACAGGTGGTCCATGCCCTACTTCACCAACCGGCCCGGTTACCTTAGGTAATCCTCCGCCTCCAACTGTTACTGTTGACTCCGCTGTTGTGAAAACATGTGTAGGTATTCCGGTTTTGTTACATGCTTATGCTGCTCCAACCGGCATTCCATATAACTATACATGGACACCGCCGACTTACCTGAGTTCTTCTACAAGTGCAAATCCAACTGTTAATCCCGCTGCCGCAGGCGACGTAATATATACAGTTACTGCTAATCCGGGTACCGATCCTGGTTGTGCCGGTTCAACTACTGTAAGGGTGCACACGCTTCCTCCTTTCGTGCTCAACAATGTCGATACAGTTATTTGCCTGGGTCATTTCGTTCAGGCAAGTATTACAGGTTCAAACGAATTTAGTTATTTGTGGTCGCCAACCACTGGTGTCTCTAATCCAAATTTAAAAACGCCAACAATAGCTCCGGTAGTCAGCACTAATTATATTGTTACTGCATCTTATGCACATTGTCCCGATATGGTACAAGGCTTCAACATTGAAGTGGATACAATGGCGCATCCTTTGAATATAGTGGATACCATATGTCTGGGTATGACTGATAATTTTGACCTCACAGTGCCTGGTTCAGGGCCGGGTGGTAACTATTATCATTACCAGTGGTTGTTACCTTCTTCAGTAGACGTTAGCGATGATACTTCTGCAACTGCGATAATTACACCAACTACCCTGGGGCCACATACATATTCTGTTACTGTTAGTCCACGGGCGGCATCTTGCTCTGTAAATGATATCATAAACATATGGGTATTGCCAAACGCCATCACTGTTCAGCCAACCGATACGATGATATGTAAAGGCAAGTCAGTTCAAGCTATTGGCTTTGGTGGCAATCCTGCATTTAATTATCAATGGATTCCTACAGCTGGAATTGCGGTAAGTAATGTATTTAATGCGTTTATTACCCCCGATACCTCTGCGCTTTATACCGTAACCGCCGCCTTCCACAGGTGTCCCGATATTCATGCAACGCTTAATCTTTCAGTTCAGCCTACACCTCAGGTCTACATAGGTGGTAACAGGCTTCTGTGTCAGTTCGATACGTTGCATATTCGTGCATCGGTATTACCGGCCTGGTATGGCGGTTATTCTTATAGCTGGACGCCAGCTGCCGATCTCGACAATACAACTTCAGCATCAGTTGTTTTCAGCGGAAACAGCAACACAAAACTATTCGTTACCGTAACTACACCAGCTGGTTGTACATCGAACGACTCTGCGAACATTACTGTTTTCCCGGGGAACTTTGCTTCAATGGTGCCAGATCATAACAGTTTCTGCCCGCATACCAGCACTGCACTTTTGCCTGCTGGCCCTGCTGGTGTTTCCTATCATTGGTATCCATCTTTATACCTCGATGATAGTGTAGGTGGAAGCCCTGTGATCACTCCGGTGTCTACACAGGTGTATACCGTAATTGCTACTACAACAAACGGTTGTAAGGATACTTTTAACTATACAGCAACTGTTTTCCCGGCTGCTGTTATGTTGTTGGCAGACTCTGTAACGCTTTTTCCTGGTGAAACTTATCACATGCAGCCTTCTACCAACTGTACTTCGTTCCTTTGGTTCCCTCCGGCTGGATTGAGCAATATTTATACAAGTGATCCCGAAGCGGCCCCACAAATCAGTACTAAGTATTCTGTAAAGGGTACCACGGAAAACGGCTGCGAGATCATTGATTCTATAGATGTAATTGTAAATGAGGAGTCAACCGTTTCTGTACCTAACGCATTTACACCGGGAACTGGTATTAATAATGAATTTAAAGCTTTGCAAAATGGCATCGTTAAATTGAACTTCTTCAGGGTGTTCGACCGGTGGGGTGCTTTAATGTTTGAGACAACTGATATCAATCAGGGGTGGGATGGTTCCTTTAAGGGCAAGCCGCAACCATTTGGAGTATACGTGTATGAATACCAGGCTGTTACATCGTCTGGCAAAGCCTTTACCAGGCATGGTAATGTTACCTTGTTGAGGTAATTTGATATGGTGGCATGGTTAATGAGTGCAAAAGAGTAAAAATGAATGAAAAAAATATTACCCAGTTAGGAAAATATATTGTTTTTTGTTAGTTTTGAGTGCTTAAATAAATATTACCTCGGGTATGAAACAACGCTATTTTTTATTTTTCCTGGTTAGTGCCATTATGCTTTGCGGAAGTTCGGCTTTCGCTCAGATGGTGGGGGACTGTGTTTTTCTTCAGGGGAGATACGTTGAAGTGGGAGTTGCACCAAATGGTGGTTATGGTAGCACGGTTGATGCTCCGGCAACATATCATCCTTTTTTGCCCGGCGGACAGAATTTATATGATCCAGCCAGGGGAAGTTATGTCAGCAGTTCAAACTATCTCGGTTTCGTAGCAGATTACGGAAGAGATGGCTGGACAGTTGGTACACCTCCATATTATGGTGATTTTTATTTACCTGGAAGCCCTCAGGA